>JAILEL010000073.1 GCA_024687845.1 Eubacterium sp. | reverse complement strand
TGTATGATGTTGGTGATGAGATAAAAATAAAAATATTTGATAATTCACGATTTATAAATGAAGAAGAATTTGGATTAAGAATAGCTGTACTTGATAATGAACAGTATAATAAATTCTTGCGTGCAGTAAAGGACAATCAGTTGATAATAAATCAATATTCTTCGAATAAGATTTCTTCTAATATTTGGATTGATGAGAAAAATGTATTGTTTACCTCTATACTATATGATAAAGGATGGAGAGTTTATGATAATGGAGTTTTGATTAATAAATTGAAAATAGCTAATGCATTTATTGGATTTGAATTAGATAAAGGAAATCATAATTTAGAATTTGTTTATTCTCCTCCTGGAATAAAAATAGGTTCGTTAATAACCATTATATCGGTTAGTATATTTATTTTAGTAATAAAAATGACTAGACAGGCTAAAAAGAATTAAAGGTTCTCGTATAGTTGTGTGAAGAGAAAAATAATAAGATACTTAAATGGCTTATGAAAAATAAGACATAATATGTTAGGGGTTTCTTAAAGTGGGATTAAAAAACTATATTATTAAATATAATAGTGATAATTCAAACATTACTATGTCAAAAGCGGCTGAAATAAATAGTCCGATTGATATTTTTACGCGCGATGCTAATTGGAAAATATCCTTTGCTCTAGGTGCTCTTATTGGTGCAATCATTTTTATTGCTATATATGGAATAAAGGTTTTAGATGTAACCTATGATGACTGGCTCATGAGGTATGAATTCGACCTTACTCAGCATTATCTTGGCTGGAGATTATATCGTAATAGTGGCTGGCATTTTCCTCTTGGACTTTGTGATACGAGTATATATCCATATTATTCGTCGATAGTATATACTGATTCGATTCCACTTTTTGCATTTATATTTAAGATTTTAGCGCCTGTTCTTCCTTCAAGATTTCAATATTTTGGACTCTTTGGCATTATCTGCTTTATGCTGCAGGGTGGAATGTCTAAGCTTCTTCTTAGAAAATACATAAAAAATGAATGGATCTGTAATATCGGAGCGGTTTTCTTTGTTTCAAATATTGTTTTTGTTCAAAGGATGTTCTGGCAGACTGCGCTTTCTGCCCATTTTCTAATACTTATGGCAATGGCACTTTTTGTATATAGAGATGACATTGAGAGTTTAAGAAAACGCGTTATATTGTGGAGTGTACTTGGAGCGCTTTCAGTTTCAATCCATTTTTATCTGTATGGTATGGTATCTGTGATGCTCGCAGGATTTGCACTTTGGGAGGCTATAGAAGAAGGAAAAAAGGCTGGCAAAATATTAACAGCAATCAAAACTTTCGCGCTTTTTTTGCTCCCTTATTTAATATTATCGGTAGCTACGTTTTTCGTTTTTGGTGGTTTTTATGGCACTGTAAAATCAGTTGAGGATTCGACGGCCTTATATAATGCCAGCATTAATTCTTTGTTTCGTTCGATGGGTAACTCTCTTTTCTTTCCTAATGGAGAGCATGGCGATATGGAACTTGAAGGCTTTGGTTATGTAGGGGTTGCAGTTGGTTTGCTGTTAATTCCAGCAATTATTTCACTCATCATCAATATAAAAACTCTATGGAAGGAAAAAAGAGGACTTTTTATATTGACTACAGTGTTATCTGTATTTTTCTATTTATTTTCATTATCACCTGTTATAGCATTTAGCGGGAAATACTTATTTAGTATTAATATTTTTCCGAGTCTTATAACTAAGATTTCCTGGGGACTTTTCAGGGCTTGTGGAAGATTCTTATGGCCTGTAATGTATCTTTTGATTCTGGTTGCTATATCATATTCGGAAAAAATTTTAAAGAAGGCCTATCCGATTGTTCTTGTAATAATGATGTGTCTTCAGATAGTAGAATTCAGCGGATATTATAAGAAAACCTTTGAAACCTTCGACAGCTTTGAATATCTTCCATGCCCAGCAGATGTTTTTGATCAGTATGATATGAGTCAGTATATGCATATTCAGTTTATGCAGAATTTTAAATGGTTTGATTACTATTCATCACTTGAGTGTTATTATGAGTTTGTCGGGTATGCAAGGCTTGCGACGGATAAAGGGATGACAATAAGTAATTTTCATTTTGCAAGAGATTATGATAAAGTGGCGCAGGAGCAGATTGATAAATCCTTAGAGAAGCTTAATTCTGGAAAGCCGGATAAGGATACGCTTTATGTGTTTCCAAAGGAGTTCTATATTCAGAACGGGTATCAGGGCAAGTTTGAAAATGTTATGGAATTTGACACAGGGTATGATATAGTGTTAATACCATGATGTCCTTTCTTTAGGAGTAAATCATATATATGGTGGCTTACCATTTGTAGCGGTGTGGTAATGAAAGCTTTATTAAAAGATAATTAGCATAAAGAAATGATTCAGTGTACATAGATGCTAAATAGTTTTAATATAGAAGTTTGGGGAGAGTGCGACAATGAAAAAATTATCAATAATAATACCATCTTATAACGAGCGTGATAACATCAGACCGTTAGTAGAAAGAATTGATTCAGCTCTGATGGGAGTGAATCATGAGATATTCTTTGTTGATGATTCTACTGATGATACGCCTATGGTTTTACAGCAGGTATCTTATGAGAAGCCTCATGTAAAGTTTGTACATAGGGAAAATGAGAAGGGGCTTGCAACAGCTGTACTTCTCGGATTCAGACTTGCTGATGGAGATTATCTTGCATGCATGGATGCGGATCTTCAGCATCCACCAGAAATTCTGCTGCCAATGTATGTTGCAATGCAGACTGGTGCAGATATGGTTATTCCTTCCAGACTCATCCCAGGTGGAGATGATGGCGGACTTAACTGGTACAGAAAGTTCATATCAGGTACAGCAAGAGCAATCGGTCAGCTAACTCTGCCATGTCTTAGAATGATATCAGATCCTACAAGTGGACTGTTTATGTTCCGCAAGGAGATTATCAGAAATGCTGATATGAGACCTGTAGGATGGAAGATAATGGTAGAAGTTCTTGCAACTGCAAGATATTCAAAGGTAATAGAGATACCTTATACATTTGCCCAGAGGGAGCATGGTGAATCCAAGATTGACAGTAAGGCTACTATCCAGTATCTGCAACAATGCAAGGATCTTAGGAAGAGATATGTAAGAAATGATGATCTTGTAGTTACAAGATGGTCTGAGAGACGTATGAGAAAAGTAGTTGAAAGATTCGTAGAGAGACATATTAATACATGAACGATTATTATCAAAATAATGATTCCCCTAATTCTAATAGCTATTACGATGTAAAAGAACCTAATGATATGTTAGAATTCTTTACTGTGAAAATGATGACACAGAATATAGTTTTAATGTGTATTGCTTTGGCAGTTTGTTTGTATATTAACTATATTATGTATAAGGTTTCAAAAGAATTGGGAGAATACGGTACCATATTTATGATTGTAGATTTTTTAATCACTGGAATTATGGTATTCTTTATGTTTTCTGGATTGGGAAGAAAAATTGAAGTGATGGGGAGAAGCGTTGTCATTACAAGGTGCTTCTTCTTTAAAGAAAATATTACGTTAAATGATATAAGCCATTGTGACCTTAAAACTGGCCTTGTTACTGGTGG
>JAILEL010000291.1 GCA_024687845.1 Eubacterium sp. | reverse complement strand
CAAAATCAAAGAAGCTACTGAAGAACAGTTAGAATATCAAAGGAGAAATTATATGAAAACAGCCGTTGTATATTATTCAATGCAAGGAAACTCAGAACTTATAGCTGGAAAGATAGCCGAAAAGCTGGGCGCAGATATAATGAGGCATCTCATGTAGCGTATATGGCAACTTGCGTTGTGACGTATTGAAGATTTTCAGACTCTTTGGTATTTTGCATTTACAAACAAAACCAAGGAGGTGACGTAACAGATGATACGTTGTAATAGTGTTACAAAAAGTTTTTCTGATAAAAAAGTTCTGTCAGGAATAGATTTTGATATCGGTGATGGAGAAATATTTGGATTGTTAGGCCCTTCTGGAGCGGGAAAGACCACGCTGATTAAAATCTTAACAGGGCAGCTCGCATATGATAGTGGAAATGCTGTTCTGTTTGATAAAGATGTTACATCATTGTCTGGAGAAGATAAAAAAAACATCGGCATTATGATGGATCAATTTGGAGTATATGAGAGGCTATCTTGCGCAGATAATCTGAAGATATTTGCTGATATTTATGGAGTTCCTCATAGCAGAATACAGAGTACGCTCGAACAAGTAGGCTTAAAGGATGCAAAGAACAAACCAGCCTCGAAGCTTTCTAAAGGTATGAGAGCGAGACTTGCGCTGGCGAGAGTGTTCATGCATTCTCCTAAGATTATCTTTATGGATGAGCCTACGAGCGGACTTGATCCACAGACAATGAGGCAGATACATAAGATTATTTTAGAGAAGAAGCAAAGGGGCTGCACCATATTCCTCACTACTCACAATATGGAAGAAGCATATAAGCTTTGTGACAACATCGCGCTTCTTAATGAAGGCGTGATCGTTGAGAAGGGCTCTCCAAAGGAAATCTGCAGAAAATATAATCATCAAAAGAATATAAAAATTCATCTTTCCTCTGGTGAAGATATTCAGTTATCACATACAGTCGAATCGGCAGATGTGATCGGAAAGCTTATAGCAGAAGGAAACATTGAGACAATTCATTCGTCAGAACCAACCCTGGAAACGGTATTTTTGGAACTGACGGGTAGAAAACTGGAGGAGGATGAATAAAATGCGTAATATACTTACAATATTTAAAAAACAAATAAAAGACACTCTCAAGAATAAAACTGTTTTGATTCAGTTTATACTTTTCCCGGTATTAACAATGATTTTTGAAAATGCTATCAATATTGAAGGAATGGAAGAGAATTTTTTTACAAAGCTTTTCTCAATCACATATATTGGAATGGCACCGCTAACAAATGTGGCTTCAATTATTTCTGAGGAAAAGGAAAAAAATACATTGAGGGTACTTACTATGGCAAATGTTAAACCTTGGCAGTATCTTATCGGAGTTGGAGTCTATGTATGGTGCATATGTATGCTTGGCGCTGGAGTTATGGCGACAGGACTAAACAGAGAAGATATACCATTTTATCTGATTGTTATGGCAATAGGATTTGTCATCTCGATTCTGGCTGGTGCGTGTGTAGGAGTATATGCAAATAACCAGATGGTCGCAACCTCTCTGGTTTGCCCGATAATGTTGGTTTTTGCCTTTGCACCGATGCTTGCTATATTTAATGAAAAAATTGCTAAGTTCGCAAAAATCTTTTATACACAGCAGCTTAGGATTATAATGGATGAGATGACATTCAGCGAGATAAAGACAGACAGCGTCTGCATTCTGGCTGTAAATGCAGTGTTGATGGTGATTCTATTCTTTGCTTTATTCAGAAAAAAAGGATTGGAATAAATGAAAATCGAAATCGATATAGATGAAAAATACCCAGATACAGAAGTTATGATCCGGGCAAATAAACTGAATCCAGATGTTGAAAAGCTTATCGCTATGATGCGTATGGTAAATATGCAGATTGGCGTACACAAAAATGACGAAACATATCTGCTGGATGTTGGAAAGATATTATATATAGAGGCCGTAGAAAGAAAGACCTTTGTATATACCTCAGAAGAAACCTATGAGTCAGATCTTAAACTATATGAGATCGAGCAGGAGCTTGTCAAACAGGATTTTATTCGAATCAGTAAACAGAGCATTGTGAACATCAGGATGATAAAAAGCCTGAAGTCCGACATAAATAGAAAAATAAGGATTACTTTAAAAAATGATGAGCAGATAATCGTTTCGCGTATGTATTCTGATGAATTAAGAAGAAAGCTGGGACTCAAATGATGGAAGAAAAGAAAACTATATTTAATTATATAAGTCAGGCATTTGCAACATTTGGAATAATAGTGCTGATCTTTATAGTATTTGGTTTGATCGTAGGTGAAAGCGCTAGAGATTATTCACCGCTTTTTGCTTTAGGAAAAGAAGGAATATCAATACCGACACTATGCGAACTTCTATTATTATCAGTAATGATCACATTTGCACAGACCGTTTTTATGACAGATAAATGGATTATGAATATGACAATAATACTTAGATATATATTCATGTTCGTGACAGTGTTTGTGATAATGGTGATTATGATATTTATATTCAAATGGTTCCCATTAACGGATATAACTTCCTGGATAGGATTCATCGTATCATATGCGATTAGTATGTTTGTAAGTGTACTCATCACGAGATTAAGAGAAAGAGCAGAGAATTCCAAAATGCAGGAAGCTCTTGATAAGTATAATAGGAGTAAAAAAGGTGACAGAAATGTAACATAAAATATATTGATTATGGTATGCTGGGACTGGTAATATATAAGGCAGATTAATTAGAAGGAAATATAGTTATGGCAAAAGAGAAAAGAGAAGGCTTTAGAAGCAAGCTTGGTTTTATCCTGGTAAGTGCAGGATGTGCAATCGGAATCGGAAATGTATGGAAATTTCCTTATGTAGCAGGATAGAATGGTGGAGCGATATTTGTACTTTTTTATCTCCTTCCCAATGTAGACAATATCAAACATGTCGGAATCATTAAGGTTATTACAGCTGCTATGAATCAGGCATTCTTTATTGGATATAACATACTTAAGGATGTACACCTGATAGGTGGAAGGGATATCTTAGACAGTGAAGATTTTATAGTAAGCAACTTTCTTCTTCCTATAGGAGCGCTCGTATTCCTTATGTTTTGCATTACTAAATATGGATGGGGTGCAGATAAGTTCATGGAAGAAACTAATAAGGGTGAGGGTATGAAGCTCAGTCCAAAGCTTGTAGGGTATTTCAAGTATATGCTTCCCGTACTGATAATCGTTATTCTTGTCAGTGGACTGATCAAATAAAAAGTAAATATGGTGTAGAACAAGGCCCTTCAGTGAATAAGAAATTATATCGACAAGCTGCTTAATACTCTGGTTTTTATGAGGCAGGTATTAAGATAGGATTATAAGATTTCTTATGAAGTTCGAAGACAAAAGCATTTTTTTAATATTATATTTTGAATAGATTGTAGTTTAAAGTTAATATAATTAAGTTATAAAGTGCTTGACAGCCGGCATAGGGCTGTGGTAATTTATAAAGCAATTAATTTAATAAACATCAAATGCGTTGATGGGGAATAGTAAGTGTAGAGGATGCCTGTTGCAAACGTGGTGTTGCAGCCAAGAGAACTGTCGGGTGGTGCAAGACAGAGGATAGTCACACCGAACTCGCCCTTGAGCAGAT
>JAILEL010000032.1 GCA_024687845.1 Eubacterium sp. | reverse complement strand
TCTGGAAAACAGGCTCGAGATCTTGAACATATTATGTTAACTAGATTTAAAGAGATGGATAAAGTTAAAGCCAGGATGAAAAGATTTTCTAAGGAGCATAGAACCTTCAGTGGTCATCTTGATTCCTGCTACAATAAATTTGGTCTGGTTAAGTATGATGCATTTGACAATATGGCTGGAGAACTCAGCTATTCATTAGCACTTTTAAATAGTGATAATTCAGGTTTTGTTATTTCTTCAATGCATTCTAAAGAAGGCTGCTTTTCATATGCAAAGGAGGTAATCCAAGGTGAATCGTACCTGGCTCTTTCAAATGAAGAGATAGAGGCAATAAACAAGGCAAAAACTCTTGATGAAGAGATACAGAAAATGGTCGAAAATGCATCTGATGAAGATGAGATTGTGTAAATCATAAGACGTATATATGTATTTTATCTTATAAGTCAGAGTGAAATTTATTTGATAGTGAATTAAAACAAATTAAATCAAAACAAATTAATAACAAAACAAATTAATAACAAAACAATTCAATTCAACACCAAATTACAATATAAATAGATTTATGAATAAATTCATATAGATAAGGAGAGAGAGTTATGATAGACATTAAATTTTTAAGAGAAAATCCAGAGGTTGTTAAAGAGAATATCAAGAAGAAGTTTCAGGATCATAAGCTTCCTCTTGTAGATGAAGTTATTGAACTCGACAAGCAGCGTCGTGAATGCCAGGCTGAAGCTGATGATATCAGAGCAAAGAAGAATAGTATTTCTAAACAGATTGGTGTTCTTATGGCACAGGGTAAAAAGGATGAGGCAGAGGATGTTAAGAAGCAGGTTGCTGAATTTTCCGCTCGTCTTAAAGAACTTGAACAGATGCAGCCTGAGCTTGAAGAAAAAGTTACAAATATAATGATGAGAATTCCAAACATAATTGATGATTCCGTTCCTGTTGGAAAAGATGATAGTGAGAATGTTGAAGTTGAGAGATTTGGTGAGCCTGTCGTACCTGATTTTGAGATTCCTTATCATACTGATATTATAGACAGATTCAGCGGTATAGATCTTGATTCTGCCAGAGAAGTAGCAGGTAATGGATTCTATTATCTTGTAGGTGATATAGCAAGACTTCATTCTGCCGTTCTTGCATATGCCAGAGATTTTATGATTGATAAAGGATTTACATATGTCATACCTCCTTATATGATCAGAAGTAATGTTGTTACAGGAGTTATGAGTTTTGAGGAAATGGATGCAATGATGTACAAGATTGAGGGAGAGGATCTCTATCTTATCGGTACTAGTGAGCATTCTATGATTGGTAGATTTATCAACAAGATGGTTGACGAGGAAAAGCTTCCTCTTACTTTTACCAGCTATTCACCTTGCTTCAGAAAAGAAAAGGGAGCACACGGAATAGAGGAAAGAGGTATTTACAGAATACATCAGTTTGAAAAGCAGGAAATGATAGTTATCTGCAAGCCTGAAGACTCTATGGATTGGTACAATAAAATGTGGAGTTACACAGTTGAGCTTTTCAGAAGTCTTGACGTGCCTGTTAGAACTCTTGAATGTTGTTCAGGTGATCTTGCCGATCTTAAAGTTAAATCTGTTGATGTTGAAGCATGGTCTCCAAGACAGAAGAAATATTTTGAGGTGGGAAGCTGTTCTAACCTTGGTGATGCTCAGGCTAGACGTCTTAAAATCCGAGTTAAGGGAGAAAATGGAGAAAAGTATCTTGCTCATACACTCAACAACACAGTTGTTGCTCCACCACGTATGCTGATTGCATTTCTTGAAAATAACCTTAATGCAGATGGATCAATCAATATTCCTGTCGCTCTCAGACCATATGTTGGTGGCAAGGAAAAACTGATTCCAAATAATTAATTGTAAAGATTCTTATTTGCAGAAAAATACATTAAATAAAATAGTCCCTTGACCGAGTAGTGTAAATAAAGTAAAATAATCACTGCTGATAATTTCACTAAGATTTTATCAGCAGTATAATGTCCTCGTAGCTCAGCAGGATAGAGCGACCGCCTCCTAAGCGGTAGGTCGGAGGTTCGAATCCCCTCGGGGACGCTAAAACAACGGATGGTCAGAATGGTTAGATCTATCCGTTGTTTTTTCAATTATATATCACGTAATCGTTCAATAAGTGTACTTTTTACTTATTGATCCGGGAAAAAATTAAAACAAGGAGTAGAAAGTGACAGTATCAATAATGCTTGCGATAGCATTACTTCCTGCTATTGCATTGATGATCTTTATATATCTTCAGGATAATCATGAGAAAGAGCCTATAGGACTTGTTCTGGGTATTTTTGGACTTGGAATATTATCTGTAATACCGGCCATGATATTAGAGTGGGTGGCAGACAAAATAATCGGAGTTACATTTGGCGGAGCAGGACTTTTTTACTATGCCGTAACAGCGTTCTTCGGAGTTGGTATTATCGAAGAGGGAGTCAAGTTCCTTGCGGCATATATGCTCACCTGGAGAAATAAGCATTTCAACTATAAATTTGACGGAATAGTTTATTGTCTATTTGGTTCTATGGGATTTGCTGCAACAGAAAATGTAATGTACCTTTTCCAGATGTATGTAATCGATCATAATGAAGTGGTAGGTATGGGAATTCAGAGAGGTCTTCTTGCAATTCCAGCGCATGCAATGTGTGCAATCTTCATGGGATATTATTATGGAAATGCAAGGTATGCCAAGTCATTTGGAGACAGAGCTGCCTGCAGAAAATTCATGATCAAAGGTTTCCTCATAGCAAGCTCTTTGCATGCATTTTATGATTTCTGTCTGTTTACGGGAAGAGTACTTTTTGTAATTCTTTTCTATATATTTGTTGTTGTTGCAGATATACTTACGATAATCAGAATTGTTAAAGCAAGAAAAGAAAATCAGAAAATGTATGTTGCACCTCAATATAGAGGATACTGGGCAGGTCCTGCCGCAAATCCATATCAGCCATATGGCGGTTATCAGGCACCGACTTATGGAAATTATAATTATGGAGATGGAGCAGTGGGAATGCAGCCTATACAGCAGCAACCGGTAAGTAACTCTTATCAACCGCAGGTAGTCAGACAGGATGCCGCTTACCAGCCACAACAGGTAAATACAGGAATGGGAAGTTACCAGCCACAGCAGGCAAATCCAGCGATGGGAGGATATCAGCCACAGCAGGCAAATCCAGCGATGGGAAGTTATCAGCCACAGCAGGTAAATCCAGGAATGGGAGCTTATCAGCCACAACAGGCAAATACAGGAAATGGAAGTTACCAGCCACAGCAGATGAATCAGCAGGCAAACTTCCAGCAGATAATTCCTCAGTCATTCAGAAATCAGTTAGTATACTGCCCAGTATGCAGTGCTACCAACAATTTCAATGCATTTAACTGTACAGAATGTGGTGCATCCCTGCATGAACCAAAAAGAATTTAAAAACTGATATTATAATATCAATTATTGCGAAAAACCTCACTTTTTGCTATTATTGTAGCAGAAAGTGAGGTTTTATTATGGAATATTTATGGGAAACACCATCAGAAATAGATAAAGCATTAGCAACAAGAGTAAAGGCTATACGTAAGAGAAAGAAGCTTTCACAGGTAGAATTAGCAGAAAGATGCAATGTCAGTTATGGGTCATTAAAAAAATTTGAGCAGACTGGCGAGATATCATTAAAGGCTTTAACTAAAATAGCGATGGAATTAGGTATAGTAAATGAATTAAAACAGCTTTTTACTGAAGTGCCATATAATAGCATTGAGGAGGTAATTAATGAAAAATAAAACTCTTGATGTTTTTTATGAGGGTAGGATAGTTGGAACTCTTGCAGAAACAAGCGACAAAAGAATTGCCTTTGAATATAGTGATGAATGGTTAGAAAATGGATTTTCAATCAGTCCATTTTCCTTACCATTAAAAAA
>JAILEL010000484.1 GCA_024687845.1 Eubacterium sp. | reverse complement strand
ATACCCAAACTTATCCAGAACATAATTCATTGATAGCGTCAGATCATCCAAAGTGTTCAGGACAGTTCCATCCATATCAAAAACTAAAGTAGTAATCTCTTGAGACATTTTTATTTTATAAATATATTTTTTTAAATCATTATACAAAATAGCTCTACATTCTAATCTTTTATAGTCCAGACAACGTTTAGCCAAAAAACTATCCGGATATAAATACTTTCCTTCATATATTTGTTTAGCATTTTTTTCTATTGGCAAGGAATTTATTTGTTTAAGCTCTTTTCTTAATAAATTAATATACTTACTCAAATCATTTTCCGTTGAAAATGATCTTATATTTTGAATCTTTGACATATCTAATTTTTTTATGTTCTCTTTAGGCATCGGAAACATATAATTTAAATTTACGACACCAATCAATTTATTTGTTTCACGATTATCGTCAAATAATTTGTAGAAATCCTTAGCTTGTTTCATTTTATAGTGTCTCTTTTGAGGATGTGATACCTGAGTCACATAACAAAATTCATCCGTCTCAAAAAGCACTCCAAAAAAAGGTTTCATTTTATCCTCACCATAATTTGAAAAGGGAATTTTATCTTCTATTTCTCTAAGGAAGTCCAAATAATCATCATCCATCTCAATCCAATACATATTTTCCTCCAATGATGTAATGAAGGAAGCGACCAGCGCTTCCTTCATTAATACGATTTTGATAGGCTTCGTAACCTCTATTAATACGATTTTGATAGGCTTCGTAACCTCTATTAATATTATTACATAATAAAAGGTAATTGTAAATACTATTATTATTCTCTTTTAATCCACAAACCAGGAATAGTGACCTTCTTTAAACATCATAAGCATAACTACAAGAAGTATTACTACTGATATCCAGATTGTACTTATCCCGAGAACATCTGATATATTTCCACCAAATCCCGCGCCTATTGCAAATATCAGAATAATCCCAAAGAAATGCAAGGCCTTAAATAGTGTATTCTTATCTTTATCTCTTAAATACTGTGAAAGGCTCTCTGTACCACTTCTAAGATTTCCGATACACATAGTACTGGCATATCCATATCCATGCACCTTTTTAAATGTCTGAACCTGCATTGCACAGGAAAAGGATACGATCATATTAGCTATCATATTCATTTTAACAGGCATGAATCCCACTATAATAAGTGCGATCATTTCTATTATCAGAATTATCTGTCGCCAATGAAGCTTCTTAATATTCTTAAATCTGTTCTCTATCCTTTCAGCCACAAAAATACCGAGTGCAAAGGAAATAAGTGGACACATATAATGTAATGCCTGATTATAATCACTCTGCATAAAGCTCTGACTCATCAGTACAACATTTCCCGTCTGGGCATTAGCAAATACTTTATTCCTCACATTATAAGTGTATGCGTCCTGTAGTCCTCCTGAAAATGACAGTAACGCACTTAATCTGAAACTTTCTGATGTCTGCATATTACTCCTAAATAAATCTATAACTGTTCAGCAGTATAATCTATAAATTGTATAGCCTCATAGCATTCTGGAATGTAGTTTTGGCCACCTCTTCCACTGATATATCTTTAAGTCGGGCTATTTCTGCTGCCACATACGAAAGATATCTTGAATCATTTCTCTCTCCACGGTAAGGAGATGGTGTAAGATATGGACAGTCGGTTTCGAGAACAATGTTATCAAGTGGTATCGACTGAACCGCTCTCTTAAGTTTCTTGGAATTCTTAAAGGTTACAACTCCGCCAATTCCAAAGAAGAATCCCATCTTGAGGAATTCCCTCGCTGTTTCTTCCGAATAGCTGTAGCAGTGAATTACTCCGCCAACATCCTCCGCGTGTATTTCTTTCATTATTTCAAGTGTATCCTGTGCTGCCTCGCGGCTGTGAATAACAAGTGGCAGCTCTAGTTCTTTTGCCAGCTCCATCTGACGGATAAACCACTTCTTCTGTATATCACGTGGTGGACTGTCGTAGTAGTAATCAAGTCCAATCTCTCCGATTGCTACTATTTTTTTATTTGAGAGAGCCATACCTCTCAGCTCGTCTATATCAGCCTCAGTCATCTCATCTACATGATGCGGTATCACACCGATTGCACCATAGATATAATCATATTTTTTTGTAAATTCATCCGTTATTCTGGATGTCTTCATATCGCAGCCTATGTTGGTGAGATTTACTATCTCAGCTGTTTCAACATCCTCGAACTCCAAGCCTTTTCCAAGTTCTCCCTCCAGAAGAAACTCTCTATCCACATCAAATCTGTCATCATCATAATGAGCATGTGTATCAAATATTTTCATAAATTAAATCCTCATTTTACTTTTCGTTTCATCTCAGAGCAATAATGTAGCCCACCAAAGTGGGCTACTTTTACATCTGGTGTCTTACTACCTTATATTCATCTGAATCTTTATAATATGGACACTGTCTGAAGCTGGTGCTGACTAGCCTTCCATAATCGTCTTCGTCCATATTTACATCACATACATATTCTTCCATTTCATCATCATAACAGTAATATGCACAGGTATCACAATTTCCGGCTGCACTATTATTCATAATCATGATTCTCCTTATCTGGCTGATTGTATCTTACTATACTTTTCTATTCACGGTTAACCCCAAAAGCCTTATTGCTGGATTGTATTAATTATTGTAGGAAGCATCTGTTTTTTTCTAGAAACAACCCCCGGGAGTCTGGCGCATTTATGATCTTTTGAAGTCACATTAAACCCAGTCTCCAATATTATCTCCGCATTTGAGCCTGAGAAGAATACATCTGAGGATTCTTTAATGATATTCGTCATCATAAAGAACAATAGATCAACTTTATCTGCTTCTCGTTGTTTATCCATTTCAGGTCCCACCAAAGCTTTGATATTCTCAATCTCATTTGAATCCATGGAGCTTATCTGACCTATAGCTACTTCTGTATTTCCTACAGTAAATTTCTTATAATCCTGATGTATAATTTCCTCAGGTGTCTTATTTGAAAGATTGCTTCCGGCGTTGAACATTTTCTTCGCCAGTTCTTCTGGATTAACCCCAGCTATCATAGCAAGCATTTTACCGGAAAGCCTGTCTATATTTGTACAGGTTGGAGAACGGTATAGGAGTGTATCTGAAATAATAGCTGAAAGCATAAGTCCTGCCATCTCTGGTGTTGGTTCTACGCCTGCCTCCTGATACATCTGAAAAAGAATTGTACAGGTTGAACCCAGTGGCTGATTTCTGAAATAAACAGGCTTGGAAGTATTCACTGTTCCCAGTCTATGATGGTCTATTATTTCAAGTATTTCAGCAGTTTCCATTCCATTTACTGCCTGATTCTTTTCATTATGATCTACAAGAATAAGCTTCTTCTTGCTGGCACCGATAAAGTTTCTTCGGCTGACCATTCCCATATAATGTCCTTCAGCATTTACTATTGGAAAATATTTGTGTCTGGTTGAGGCCATAACTGGCATTACATCCTCAATATAGTCATCCATCTTAAATGTCTGAAGATTCTTCACTCTCATCAAATGTCTGATTGGAATACTCTGATATATAAGTCTTGCAATTGCAAATGAATCATATGGTGTACTTATAATCTTACAGCCCTTTTCAGTCGCTATTCTTTGAATTGTCTTCGTTACTTTAGCGCCTGCTCCAATTATAATACAATCAGCTTCCATCTCTATTGCACAGAGCTGGGATTCATACCTATCGCCTAATATTACAATATCATGTTGTTCAATGTGTGTTTCAAGAACGTCTGGGGTTCCAGCTCCAATCAGAACCTTTCCTTCTGTCTGAATATCATTTATATCTCCTACCAGAAGCTCACCGTCCAATGTTTCAAGAATATTTTTATAACTGGTCCGGGAAAGAGCAAGAGCATTGGTGTCCAGAGAACCCATATA
>JAILEL010000483.1 GCA_024687845.1 Eubacterium sp. | reverse complement strand
GCAAGCATAAATAAGCCTAATATTCGATGTTCTATTGCCTCCTTCGGAGGCACTGAATCATGCTTTTTGAGTTCCTGCTTCACAGGTATCATGAGATAAGTAAACAAAAAGTGCCTGCAAGCAGTCATTTTTGTTACTTATCTCATGTACTGTGAATAGTAACAAATAATTTAATATATTTGAAAAAATGCTCTTCGGAGCATTTTTTTATTGTATTATATAATTGTTTTTGTTAAAATTCATTTTTGATGCACTTTAATATGTTAAAGCAATAAAGCTGAATTCAATATATTTTATATGACCGGCTTAAGTTGCTGTTTTTGTTCAGAAAGGTATGAAAATGAGCGAGCATGAAAAGAAGAACCCTTTAATAGAACTGAAAGGTCTTACAAAGAATTACGATGATCAACAGGTATTGAAGGGAATTGATCTTAATATATACGAGAATGAATTCTTAACACTTCTAGGACCTTCTGGTTGTGGTAAAACTACAACTCTCAGAATTATTGCTGGTTTTGAAGAACCATCAAGTGGTGAGGTTCTTTTTGATGGTATTGATATGACCAAGGTGCCTTCATATAAGAGAGAGGTAAATACTGTTTTTCAGAAATACGCTCTTTTTCCATTCCTGAACGTTTATGACAATGTAGCCTTTGGTTTGAAGCTGAAGAAGATGGATAAATCTATTATTGAACATAAGGTCATGACAAGCCTTGAAATGATTGGCCTGGAAAGTTATGCAAAAAGAGATATATCAAGCCTTTCAGGTGGTCAGCAGCAAAGAATTGCTATAGCAAGAGCTCTTGTAAATGAACCTAAGGTTCTTCTTCTGGATGAACCTCTTGGCGCTCTTGATGCAAAGCTTCGTAAAGGTATGCAGATAGAACTTAAGAGAATCCAGCAGGAGGTTGGAATTACATTTATATTTGTAACTCATGATCAGGAAGAGGCTCTTACTATGAGTGATACTGTAGTGGTTATGAATGAAGGTATTATCCAGCAGGTTGGAACACCTGAAGATATTTATAATGAGCCAGAGAATAGATTTGTTGCTGGATTTATAGGTGATTCTAACATAATAACTGATGCGATAATGAAAAAGGATCTGCTTGTTTCGTTTGATAATGAAACCTTCACTTGTGTGGATAAAGGTTTCAAAGATAATGAGCCTGTTGAAGTTGTTATCAGACCGGAAGATATTGATATCGTCAAATCAAAGGATGCTAAGATTAAAGGAACTGTAAAGTCTATAATATTCAAAGGTGTTCATTTTGAAATATTAGTTGAAACTGAATTTAGAGATTATCTTATTCATACAACTGACTATTTTGAAACAGGTCTTAAGGTTGGACTAAAGTTCGGACCAGATGATATACATGTAATGTATCCGATGGAGTGGTAAATATTTTAATGGGAGAATGTATATTAAATGAAATATTATAGAAGTCTTATCAGACCATATCTTATTTGGTCGATAGTAATAGTGGTTGTTCCACTGCTCATGATAGTTTTATATTCCTTTACAACAGGCGGAAATGATCTGGTAAATATCAAGTTTACTCTTGAAAATTTTAAAAGAATGGGTGAACCTATTTATCTTGATGTAATGAGAAAGTCCTTTGTTCTTGGTTTTATTTCTGTTGTAATCTGCCTGATACTAGGATATATCTTAGCTTATTTTATTACAAAATTTAGTGATTCGGCACAAGACCTTCTTATTCTTGTTGTTACGATCCCTATGTGGATAAATACACTTCTTAGAACTTATGCATGGATCAGCCTGCTTTCAGATAAAGGGCTCATCAATAAATTCCTTGGAATCTTTGGTGTGACTGCTCAAAACTTTATGTACACGGATTTTGCTGTAGTTATCGGACTTATTAGTGATATCCTGCCATTTATGGTAATACCTATTCATACAGCTATAAGGAAGATAGATCCGTCGCTTATTGAAGCTTCGTTTGATCTTGGAGCAAATAAGTTCCAGACTTTTGTGAATGTTATTCTCAAAATGTCTATTCCAGGTGTGATAAATGGAGTTATGATGACATTTCTCTTATCTATATCAACCTTCGTTATTCCAAAGCTTTTAGGTGGCGGGCAGTATATGCTTATAGGGAATCTTATAGAGAATCAGTTTATCTCAGTAGGAGACTGGAACTTTGGATCGGCAACATCTGTAATTCTTACAATTATTATTCTTGTCGGACTTACACTTATGAAAAAATTCGACAAGGGAGATAAGGAGGATTCGGATAAGTGACAAACAAAAAGAATAAGATTTTTTATATAATCTATATAGCTTGTATATTTGTTTTCTTCTATCTTCCGATAGTGGTAACAATGGTATTTTCTTTCAACTCATCCAAGAGCCTTACAAATATGACGGGCTTTTCGCTAAGATGGTATCAGAGACTTATTTCTGATGGCTCTATAATGAGAGCAGTATATGTTTCTCTGACAATAGCGCTTCTTGCGACTGTCATTTCTACAGTTCTTGGAACGATTACTGCTATTGGTCTATCTAAGAGTAAGAAGATTATTAAGGACATTGTCCTGAATATTAACAATCTTCCGATAATGAATCCGGATATAGTTACAGCAATTGGCTTGATGATACTATTTTCGTCAATTATGTTTGCAAAAGGATATATTACGATGCTTTTGGCGCATGTTGCCTTCTGCACACCGTATGTAATAACATCGGTATATCCTAAGGTGAGACAGCTTGATCCTAGTATTGCAGATGCGGCACTTGATCTTGGTGCAACACCATTTGAAGCCTTGGTAAAGGTTATAATACCTATGCTCAAGGATGGAATATATGCTGGTGTTCTGCTTGCATTTACTATGAGCTTTGATGATTTTGTCATATCTTATTTTGTAACCGGAAATGGTGTAGAAAACATTTCAATTGTTGTTTATAATATGACAAAACGTACCAACCCTACAATAAATGCGCTTTCGACAATAGTTATTATTACAATTATCATTTTCATAGTTACATCAAAACTGATTCCTCAGCTCTTTAAAAATGCGATGAAGAAGATTCTTATTGTTATGCTTGTGCTGGTTATAGGTTTCAGTGCATTTGCAGGAGTGAAGAGTAAGGGGAAGGTTCTTAGAATTTTTAATGCAGGTGAATATCTGGATCCTGAGCTTCTTGAAGAGTTCGAACAGCAATATAATTGCAAAATCATATATGAAACCTTTGACTCGAATGAAACCATGTATACTAAGCTTATGAGTGGTTCTGAATATGATATTCTGATTCCAAGTGATTATATGATTGAGAGACTTATCAGTGAAAAAATGCTGCAACCCGTTGATTGGGATAATATAACTCATAAAGATGATCTGAATCCAGAAAATATGGGCTATGCATTTGATCCGGATAATACCTATTCAGTTCCTTATTTCGTTGGTACAGTTGGAATACTTTATGATAAGAATGTGGTTGATGAAAAGGATATTAGTCAGGGATGGGAACTCCTGCGTAATAAAAAATATGCCGGAAATATTTATATGTATGATTCAGAGCGTGACAGCTTTATGATTGCTCTTAAAGCTCTGGGTTATTCAATGAATACTACTGATAAGGCAGAGATTGATGCAGCTTATCAATGGCTGATTGATCAGAAGAAGACTATGGATGTTGTATATGCTGGTGATGATGTTATGGATAATATGATTGCCGGTAACAAAGCTATTGCCGTAGTTTATTCTGGTGATGGAAATTATATTATGGCTGAAAATGAAAATCTTGATTATTTTGAGCCTGATGAAGGTACTAATGAATGGTGTGATGCTATGGTTCTGACAAAAAACTGCGTCGATACGGACCTTGCCGAGAAGTTCATGGACTATATGCTTGAATATGATGTAGTATATAGAAATTCTATATTTGTTGGATATACTACGCCAGTAACAAAGGTAGCAGAAGAACTGAAAAATACTGAATTCGAAGGTAATAGTGCATATACACCATTATTTGGAGCTCCAAATAATGAAGTGTTCAGAAGCCAGGATAAGGATATTAAGCAGTATTATGCTGAACTTTGGACCCAAATAAAAGCATATTAATTTAGGTGGTTTATGTATATTGATTGAAGTAAAAAATGCTTCATCATTTTAAATCTTAAAAAGAAGGATGTGAACAGTAATGCTTTACGTAGCTGTAGTTGTTTATAATAAAAAAATAAATGAGATAGCTTCTGTAGAAAATCTGCGCAGATTACTGGCTCATCATTCTGAAAATATTAAGATAATTGTTGTAGATAATTCAGATAAAGCTCCATTTAATGAGCTGGATGATGAAGAAAAAAAGTTCATTAGTCAAAATGGGGTTGTGTATATTAAATCCGATAATAATCAGGGACTTTCGAAGGCTTATAATAAGGCAGTTAAATATGCGCTTCATGAAAAGAAAAATCCAGATTCTTCATTTGTACTTTTTGTTGATGACGATACAGTTATTCCGTATGCTTATTTTAGAAGGATTTATCTTGAAAGTAAAAGTGCCAGGAGACAGTCGGATGGAGTGAATGTAATTACAGGATTTGTTGAAAGCGACGGAAGACCGATGTCTCCAGTCTGGGGTTTCAGGTTCAGATTTAGCTCGAAGGATTATATTGTAAAGCCGGGAATCTATAATAATATTGCATGTATCAGTAGTGGAATGGCGGTAAGACTAAGTGCTTTAAAGCGAATTAAAGGCTTTGATGAAAGATTATTTCTAGATATGATAGATTATACTATGCTTTATAATTTAGGGCGGCGTAATCTTTGCAAGGTTCTTGTTGTTGATGAAAAACTAGTTCAGGATTTTTCGGGTAGAAGTAATCTAAGCCGTGATGCAGTTGAAAAAAGATTTGGGATATATAAAAAAGATTTTAATACATTCTGCAATATAACAAGACGTGGAAAACTATATGCAAAGCTGCATTTGTTTAAGAGAAGAATAGCAATTGAGTACAAAGTGAGAAGGAATCAATGAAAAAAGATATTGGGATAATATTTGATTTTAATGGGACCTGTATATTTGACGGAAAATATCATGACAGAGCCTGGCAGATGTATATTGAAGATCTTACCTTAAAACCTGTTTCTGACAGGGATGTTTCCATGTGGATTAAAGGAAGAGGTGCAAAGGATATACTGGAACATTTCCTAGGTTATGAACTAAATGATAATATGATTATGCAATTTTCTGAGGAGAAGGAAAGAATATACAGAAGCCTTCTTCTTAAAGATGATGTTCCTCTTGCTCCTGGACTGGAGAGCTTTCTGAACTATCTTCTGTTGGCTCAGGTAAAAAGAACTATTGCTACTAATACTGATATTGCCAATATGAATATGTATTTTGAAAGGTATGATATTGGCAGATGGTTCAGATGGGAGGATACTGTTATAGCGGCAGGTGTTATTCCTCCTAAACCTTGTCCGGATTTATATCTGACGGCAACTGAAAAGCTAGGTATGAGCCCTGAAAAAATTGTTGTATTTGAAGATAGTGAGGAAGGAGTTAAGGCGGCGTATTCTGCAGGTATCCGGCACATAATTGCTGTGACAGGTGACAGCTGGAATACAAGTCTTATTAATAAACCTGGAGTTTATGCGCAGATCAAGGATTATACGGAGCTTAATCCCGAAAACTTTTGATTGGATAAATAAAGAATAGTAACAAAGAATAAAATAATTAGCTATTTTAAGATGAATAATGCAGTAAAATGTGTTATTATATTTATTTGATGCAACGAAAAAATGATTTATATATCTGGGGGAAGCTACTTTGGATGATGATAAAAGAAAAAAACATCTTGATTTAATCAACGTGAAGATGATGCTGACGCTAGCTGGAGCAGGATGTATAATCGTTGTTTTTTATCTGTTTATTGGTAAAATAGGTGGAGTACTTGAAATAATAAAAAAATTATTATCTTCAATGGCACCTATTATTATTGGTCTGGTTATAGCATTTCTGCTTAATCCGATGGTTAATAAAATGAGGGTTAACCTGAGGAGTACTTTAAAGTCAACATTTAAGAATATAAAAGACGAAAAGGCTAAAAAAATATCTGATGTGCTTGCAGTTTCATTTGCGATGCTATTTTTTATTGCAGTCATAGTTGGCTTCATGTGGATTCTGCTTCCATCTCTATATGACAGCTTGATCAGACTTTATGAGAATTTTGATCAATATACAACTAACCTTGAGCGATCGGTAACAAACCTTGTTAAGGATCATCCTGATATTGTAAATATGCTCAATAATTATATGGACGATATTGAGGAAGCTCTAAAGAATGTGCTTACTCAGAAGCTTCTGCCTAACATGGATGGAATAGTCAAGTCTATTTCCAGTGGAATTATGGGTGGACTTAAAATTCTTATGAATTTTCTTATCGGATTGATTGCAGCAATTTATGTCCTTGGCAGTAAAGATAAGTTTTCTGCACAGTTTAAAAAGGTTATATATGCTTTTCTTAGCAGAAAACAAGGTAATACGATTCTAAAGGCAATTGATTATATTGATGGAGTATTCAGCGGTTTCATTGTTGGAAAAATTGTTGATTCGCTGATCATTGGAATGATATGTTTTATTTTCTGCCGTCTTGTGGATATGCCTTATGCAGTTCTGATAAGTGTTGTTATCGGTATTACCAATATTATTCCTTTTTTTGGTCCATTTATTGGTGCAATTCCTTCTGCAGTTCTTGTTATGGTGGAGTCACCGAAAATGTGCCTGGTGTTTATTATATTTATTATAGTACTTCAGCAGGTTGACGGAAATATAATTGGCCCACTTGTGCTTAGTGATTCTACAGGTTTATCAAGCTTCTGGATTCTTTTCGCAATCCTTGTTGGTGGTAATCTGTTTGGATTTATAGGAATGATTATTGGTGTACCTGCTTTTGCGTGCTTATATGCATTGATGAAGAATATTCTTACAGATAATCTTCGCAAAAGAGGCTTTGAAAACGACACAGATTATTTTGTTGCGCTAAGAGGTTTTGATGATAATGGTAATCCAGTAAGAGGACCTAAGAGAGTTTTTGAATCAGCAAAGAGTCAGAAGAAGCGAGAGAAAAATCTTGAGCAGTTGAGACACTCTAAAGAAATATTTGACAAGGTTACTCATAAGGATAAATCATCTGATAAAACAAAAACAGATAATGAAGCAAAGGATAAAGGAACTAATAAAGGGTTAGATAAAAATATAGATAAAAATAAAGATATTAATAAAGATAATAATGCTGATGATAATTCGGCTGAGAAATAACGAGTTTATGGAGGAACATTTAAATGGCTAAGTTCGATCACAAATTAATCGAAGCAAAATGGAATAAGCGCTGGGATGAAAATCCAGTTAATGTAAACGATGGTAAGAAGCCTAAGTATTACTGTCTGGATATGTTTCCATATCCATCAGGAAATGGTCTTCATGTAGGTCACTGGAGAGGATATGTTATCTCCGATGTTTGGAGCCGTTATCAGATGATGCATGGAAAGTATGTTATTCACCCAATGGGATGGGATGCATTTGGCCTTCCTGCTGAAAACTATGCAATCAAGAATGGCGTGCATCCAGCTATTTCAACTGCAAAGAATATTTCTAATATCAAAGAGCAGATAAAGCAGATAGCTGCTATTTATGACTGGGATATGGAAGTGAATACAACTGATCCAGATTATTTTAAATGGACTCAGTGGATATTTGTTCAGATGTTCAAGAAGGGACTTGCTTATGAGAAGAAAATGCCTATAAACTGGTGTCCTTCATGTAAGACTGGACTTGCAAATGAAGAGGTAAAAGAAGGAAAATGTGAGCGCTGCGGGGCTGATGTTACAAAGAAGAATCTTCGTCAATGGATGCTGAAGATTACTGCATATGCTGACAGACTCCTTGCAGATCTGGATAAGCTTGACTGGCCTGAAAAGGTTAAGAAGATGCAGGCTGAATGGATTGGAAAGTCTCAGGGGGCTGAGGTTAATTTCCCTGTAGATGGAAGAGATGAGGTAATTACAGTTTATACAACTCGTCCAGATACTCTTTATGGTGCTACTTTTATGGTGCTTGCACCTGAATCAGAACTGGCTTCAAAGCTCTATACACCTGAAACAGAAGAGGCTGTTAAGGATTACATTTATCAGACTTCACTTAAGTCCTCTATTGATCGTATGGCAGATAAGGAGAAGACTGGTGTATTTACAGGCTGCTACGCTATTAATCCTTTAAATGGAGCTAAGACACCAATCTGGCTTTCTGACTATGTTCTAGCTGACTATGGTACAGGAGCTATCATGTGCGTTCCTGCTCATGATGACAGAGACTTTGAATTTGCTAAGAAATTCAACCTTCCTATTATTCAGGTTATTGCGCCTACATTGGATGATGTTCAGGATGGAAATGAAATGACAGAGGCTTATACAGCTGCATCTGGTGTAATGGTTAACTCAGGTGAGTGGAATGGTATGGAGTCTGCTGTACTTAAAAAGGAAGCACCAAAGATAATAGAAGAAAAGGGCTTTGGAAAGGCTACAACAAATTATAAACTTCGTGACTGGGTATTCTCACGTCAGAGATATTGGGGAGAGCCAATTCCTATAGTTCATTGTGAGAAATGTGGCTGTGTGGCCGTTCCTGAAGAAGAGCTTCCACTCAGACTTCCAGAGGTAGAAAAGTATGAGCCTACAGGAACTGGTGAATCACCACTTGCAGCTATTACTGACTGGGTTAACTGTACATGTCCTCAGTGTGGAGGCCCTGCAAAGAGAGAGACCAATACAATGCCTCAGTGGGCTGGTTCATCATGGTATTTCCTTAGATATGTAGATGTAAATAATGATAAAGAACTTGTTTCAAGAGAAAAGGCTGATAAGTATCTTCCGGTTGATATGTATATCGGTGGTGTTGAGCATGCTGTTCTTCACCTGCTTTATTCAAGATTCTGGACAAAGTTCCTCTATGATATCGGTGTTGTAGGTTTTGATGAACCATTCAACAAACTCTTCAATCAGGGTATGATCTGTGGTCGTGACCGTGTAACAGGAAAACCAACCAAGATGAGTAAGTCTCTTGGAAATATTGTTTCTCCTGATGATATTGTTAGAGATTATGGATGTGATACACTTAGAATGTATGAGCTTTTCGTTGGTCCACCAGACGCTGATGCAATCTGGGATGATGCTGGAATTGATGGTATCTACAGATTCATTAAGAGATTCTACGGTGTAGTAACTGATAACATTGAAAAATATGAAAATGGTGGTGATATAGCAGAAACACCAGAAACACTCCGTCTTAGAAATGGTCTTGTCAAGGCTGTTACAGAGAGACTTGAGAGCTTTAATCTGAACACAGTTGTATCCGCATTTATGGAATATAACAACAAATTTGTTGAACTTACCAAGAATTCAGGTGTGGATAAGGAAACACTTAAGACGGCAGTTCGTCTTATTGCACCATTTGCTCCTCATATAGGTGAAGAACTTTGGGAGATGCTTGGTGGAACAGAGTCTGTATTCTTTGAAAGCTGGCCTGAATGTGATGAGAAGCATCTTGTAACTGATGAGATTACACTTCCAGTACAGGTATGTGGAAAGACCAGACTTACTATAAATGTTCCTGCAGATGCATCTAAGGATGATATTCTTGCGGCTGCAAAGGAAGCTCTTGGTTCAAGACTTGATGGAAAGAATATAATTAAAGAGATATATGTTCCTGGTAAAATAATTAATATAGTTGCAAAATAAGAATAGCTGTAGCAACTGAACAGTTACAATATCTTTTATTAATGAAAAGGCGCAGAGAATGTTTCGGAGACTAATTAATCGAAATCTTATAGCTATGTCCTTTCCTGTTCTGGTGATAGAATTCCTGCTTGTGATCATCACACTTAATCTTTCTATGCTGGATGAATATACGGTTTATGAGATTGAGGACAGGGAAGTGGACTATGCCTTCATGGAAGGAAAATATAATGTTTCCATGAGAGTTCCGGGGAGCATTAGTCCGGCTGGTTTTGATTATGAATCTCAAGATAACATTTCAGGCGCCTTTTATTATGATTTTCAAGGTGATAGTGTAAGGATATATGTTTTATCTGATGAAACTGTGAATAGACTTAAGTCGGGTACATCGATGGTTAATATATTTGCGAGACTTGAAAAAAATGAAAAGGTATCGACTTATATTGAGAAAGAATATTCTGATTGGGCAGGTCTGGGAGAGGATAGTACAAAAGGTTTTGTAAATCCTGTTATAATAAATGAAATTACTTATCCGGCTAGTAGGATTAAGGCTCTAAGACTTGGCAAATTCCTTTCTGTCATTATAATAGGAGTTACTATTCTGTATATTGTTTTGGCTTTTCTATATCCATCATTTAATTTTTCTTTCAGTAATAAAGGTACCGGATTATCTCGACATAAGTTGATATACAGACTGGACGATGAACTACGTGAAAAGCTTATTGAACAGGATGGGAATGTGTTTAAAACAGAGAATTATATTGTAACATATTATATTTCACATACTGATATTGAAAAAAGGAATGTGAGTAACATAGAAAAAGATGACAGTTAGATTGCTGTCATCTTTTTTTAATATTGTTCTATTGTCACAACTGGATATTATGTAAATTATTCCAAAACGATATTGTTGTCAACTGAAGCGGAATTGTTATCTTCGGCTTTATCAGCAGCGTCCTTTTTTATATCAACCTTCTGAGCTGCTTCATCTTTAATCTCTTCGACTTTATCCTTTACTTCTTCAGCTTTATCAGCAGCGGCTTCTTTGATTTCTTCAGCCTTTTCAGTAGCTGCATCCTTTACTTCTTCAGGAGTGATAGAAACATAATCACGATTCTCGTTGTATTCTCCATCAATGATTATTTCATCATCTTCAAAAACTGAATCATCATTGGATGCCTTCCATTCATCGGCCTTAGCTTTGATATCCTTTGCAGCAACCTTTGCCTTGTCTTTCAGTTCATAAGCAGTATCCTTTGCTTTAGCGGAATATTTCTTAATCTTGTTATCAACATCATACTTGTCATTCATTTTCTTGTAAGTATCTGTGCCTCTTATCTCTTCTTTGAATAGATAGCATACACCTGCAGCAGCAGCTGTAGCAGCTGTAACAACTAGTAAACTGCCAAATAACCCTCTTCTTGCCATAATAAAATACCTACCTTTCTATGTTTCTATTAAGATAATAGATATTTTAATGCAGAGATTGGAAAAAATCAACATTGAATGAACAAGTAATATATGATAAATTATTATGGTGATTTTATCGGAGGTTGATTATGAAGGATGAATTGAGCAAACAACAAGAAGTGATTGAACAGGACAGACTTAAGCTTGATAAGCTTTTTTCAAAAATTGCTGTTGTCAGACTGATTGTTTTTCTTGTTGCTATTATACTTCTTTTTATGAGTTTTTCAGAAAAAAATACTATCTTACTTATTGTATCAATAGTACTTTTTATTATTTTCATTTTTCTTGTGAAGTATCATGGTGATATAGATGAGAAAATTCTTGCTTCTAAAGCTAAATCAAATGTAATCAATAGGTATCTTATGAGAGTATCTGGAGAGTGGAGAGGCTTTCAGGATGATGGGTCAGATTTTTTGACTAAGGAAGATACTCTTTCTTATGATCTGGATCTATTGGGAAAGAATTCTTTGTTTCAAATGATATGTATAGCTCATACATTTGAAGGAAGAAAGAAGCTTGCAGACACTCTTTCTTTAAAAAAAGACTTTAGTAAGGAAATAGATGAAAGATATGAAGCAATTACTGAAATTGGTTCAAAAATGGATTTTATGATCGATTTTGAGGCTACTTCCGAACGTATCGTTGAACGAAGAAAGAAAGAACTTGAGAAAAGAGCTGAATTCTCGATGTCTGATGAGGAAGAGAAGAAGCCGGCAAAAGAATTAAAACCAGGTGATTTCCCTGCTTTCTTTTATCCTCTTATGATCCTGGTTCCGGCTATAAATATTGCTACAGTCGTAATGGTTCTTGCTGGTGGTCAGAATCCTGCCAGAATTCTTGCTTCTTTTATTATTGGTATAATGCTTACATGGTTCCCTAAAACCTTGCAGGACATTATTATAGAACCAGTTTATAAGTATGGCACGGCAGCAAATGACTACTATAAAATGCTCAGGCAGATTGGTGACAGACAGTTTGAATCTCAGATTTTAAAGAAAATCCATTCCAGAGTAACCAGTCAGGACGGTCTGCTTCGTGCGATAAAAAGTCTGGGAACTATCGGAACGATAAATAATATTTCCTTTAATCCTCTTGTTCATATGATTTTAGCAGGATTTCTTGGATGGGATTATTATATTGCTTTTGCTGCAGCTAAATGGAGCAAAAATAATAGTGGTGTTTTCGATGAGTGTATAGATATTATTGCGGACATAGAGGAACTTGAATCCCTTGCTGTTTTATCTCTTGTCAGAAAAACACAGAAGCCTGATATTTATATTCATGAGAAGGATAATGATGATCTTAAAATATCAGTCAAGGATATATATCATCCACTCCTTAATCCAGATACTGTTATTTCTAATAGTTCAGAAATCGATGGAAAACTTACAGTTATTACAGGATCTAACATGTCTGGAAAAACTACATTTATGAGAACGATAGCAGTAAATATGGTACTTTCATTTACCGGAAGTGGAGTTTGTGCTTCTTCCTTCAGGGTGCCGTATATGAAAATATTTACTTCTATGAGAGTTATGGATGATGTTTCAGGTGGAATATCAACGTTTTATGCTGAAATTCTTCGAATTAAGGAAATGGCAGAATATGTTTCCCAGAATCCTGATATTCCTGCGATTTGTCTTATAGATGAGATTTTCAAGGGTACTAATTCTGCTGACAGAATAGTAGGTTCTGAGGAAGCATTGAAAAAACTCGCTGCTGGAAATTCTATGGTTATTGTTACAACTCATGATTTTGAATTATGTGATCTTAAGACAATTGATGGAAAAAATGTAGACAATTATCATTTTGAAGAACAGTATGTGAATAATACCTTGCAGTTTGATTATAAGATCAGGGATGGAAGGTGTACAACACGAAATGCGATTGCGATACTAAAAATGGCCGGTCTTGTGCAAGATTAACAAAAAAAATTATAAAATACTAACAAAATGACGTTGACAGTTTTATGTAAATTCGTTAAAATTTAATATAGTATGACATCTTAAGGAGGAGTATAATATGGCGTTACCAGCTAATATTACAGGTGGGGATAATAATGTATTATCTATTGCTGCATCTAATAATAAAAGCTTGCTTATCCGCTTTCTGAATGAGCAGGTAGAGGATGGCTTTTACGCACTGGTTATAGACTATCTTAAGGATAGTAATTTTGACTTGACCAACATGAACGTTGAAGAAGAGGTTAAGTCTCAGTGCGCTAAGCTTTATGAACTTGGTGAGTTCGTTGACGAAAATATCAAGGCTAAGGGAAGATATGAGATCGATGAATGGATCGAACCACTTTTCAAATTCGTTTATGGTGATATAGATCCATCAGATATTGATGCTCCTATAAATACAACTGGTATTTACAGATACAGCATCTGGCTTATTTATCTTTATCAGAGAGAGAAGTTTGGAGAGGCTATGAAGCTCATCGGTGAGAGAATAGCTCCGCTTCTTATTAATGTTAGTTATCAGATTCTTGAAGATGATGACAGACCTAAGAACTTTGATAAAGCTTTACTTGGTTACCTAGATCTTATAAATGTCGTTATGGACATGGGACTTCCTACATCTCTTGCTAATTCAGATGCTTATCTCAGCAATCTTGAAGTTCTCTATGATTATGTAGTTGAAGATCCTCATGTAGGAAATGATTATAAGACTCAGCTTTCAATAGGTCTTTTCAATACATTCATTGCAAATAAGGATTACAATAAGGCTTTTGAGTTCTATGGACTTAATGCTGAATTTATCCCTATTGATAATATGGCTGTTTATGAGAGCTTCAAAGAACTTATCAGAAATGTAAATAATACACAGGATACAAGCGTTCTTAGTAGAAATATACTTACAGCTATTTCTAAGCAGGAGCTTTATAATAAGAGAATCGATACACTTATAAGTGAAGTATCTGCATTTGTTAAGAAGGTTTATCTGTATATTGAAAATGAACCTGATATGAAGAAGAATCTTCAGATTCTTGGTGCTGGTGCACAGCTTTCAGGAAAGACTAATATTTTTGAAGGTCTTTACGAATACAATCTTGTATTCTATGAATGTGGTATCAAAGAACTCGTTAATTCTGATGTTACCGGACGTTCATGGGAAGAGAAGTATGAGATACTTGAAAAGCTTTATACTACACTTAATGTTGTATTTGATGGATACAATGTATATGAGCTTTCTAACAAGATCGAGCATCAGTATGTTGAGATTACCTGGATAAATGACTATGTAAATGCTAATCCATCTCTTTTGAAGATGTTCTTCAGTATCAAAGAGAAGATTAAGGCATTTAAGGTTCGTAAGAATGCTATCCTTGAGAAGTCAAAGACAAATTATGAGATTAAACAGATGATTGATGATCGTCAGAAGACACTTGTATTTATGGCTGCTGAGGACATGATCGTTAATGGTCTTAATGGTGGAAGAATCGCTATTATCAGTAGTGATTACGATCCAAAGGTTGCAGAGAAACATCTTATCAAGACTTTTGATAATATTATATTACCTGCAAAATATAAGAAGGCTGATTCTGCACAGCCTGTACGTGGTGGACTTTTTGGTTCAAAGGTTGCTGCATCTGTTGATAGCGATCTGAGAAAGCTCCTTGATGATTCTAAGATCGAGGAAATGCTTCTTAAATCTGAATGGCTGTGGCATCAGTATGAGACTAAAGGTCAGGCTGAACAGTCACCTATGGAAGCTACATATTCTGTAGTTTGTCTTATCAAGGCTACGGAGAAGCTTATTGATAAGAGAGGTGGTGGACAGGCAGCTAAGCCAGAGTCTACTCCAAATAAGAAGGTTATTATCACTAAGACTGGTAAGGTTATCGAGCTTTCAGATGAAGGTTCTCAGTCATCTTCTGGTTCAAATGTATCAATCTCTGCTTCAGTAGTAGAGAATATCAATAATCTTCAGGCTATTCTTAAAGATAAGTCTGATGAAAATGTTGAGTATGTTAAGGACTATGTAAATGACTGGATCAATCTTCTTATGAAGACTAAGTTTGATATGGATACAATGCTTTCACTCTATGAAGCAGAAGAACTTAGAACAAAGACATTACAGATAATCAAGAAGCTTAGAGCAGACATTCTGTAATATATCTTTGAAGTGAGAAAAATAATGATTAAAAAAGATGACATCAGTTGATTCTGGTGTCATCTTTTGTGTTGTGTATTATTAATGCCTCGTTTGAAGCTTATGATTAATCAAATAAAGCTTCAGAATAGGGTATTCCAGATATCTCTTTAAGACTATCTGGATTTCTTCTTTTTTATCAATTGGTTTTACAAGAATTGAGTGGAGCTTTGCGTTGTTAGCTCCCCAGATATCCGTAAATAGCTGATCACCAACGAAAAGAGTGTTTTCACGGGTTGTATTCATTTTTTTCATGGCTTCTATGAAGCCTTTTTTCTTTGGCTTTCCAGCTTTGTAAATGTAATATCCTCCAACTTCCTTGTTGAATTCTTTAACTCGTGGTTCTTTGTTGTTGGAAACAAAGCATATCTTGTAGCCTAGCTCATTTAGTTTTTTGAAAAGACGTCTTGAACGCTCATCATGCATTGCATTATGAGGAACTAAGGTGTTATCGATATCAAATATGATACCTCTGTATCCTAAGTTATAATACTTTTTGAAGTTAATAGAATATGTTGAATCATAGTATTCGGATGGATATAAAAATATAGACACGGCATTTTCTCCTATTAGATAGTTTAATTGAAAAATTCATAGACTGCATTTGCTGATGCAAGATTCATACCATCAACATTTAACAGTTCTTCTATACTTGCTTTTTTTATTTCATCAACATTTTTAAAATGCAGCAGAAGAGCCTTTCTTCGCTTCGGCCCGATTCCACTTATATCATCTAAAATTGAATGTGTCTGACTTTCGCTTCTCAGCTGTTTGTGATAGGTAATGGCAAATCTGTGAGTCTCGTCCTGAAGTGCAGTTACCATGTGCATGGCTTCGCTTCCATTAGGAAATATGATTTCTTCGTCATTAAATAATAATCCCCTGGTTCTATGATTATCATCCTTAACCATTCCACAAACTGGTATTTCTATTCCGAGACTGTTTAGAACCGCTTCAGCTACATGAACCTGGCCCTTACCACCGTCCATCATTATTACATCTGGAAAAGTACCTATTTTTTCGTCTGTAAAACGTCGTGAGAGTACTTCTTTCATTGAAGCATAATCATCGGGTCCTTCCACGGTTTGAAGCCGGAATTTACGGTAAGCATTTCTTTTTGGTTGTCCATTTAAGAATACTACCATAGAAGCCACACTGTGATATCCGGATATATTGGAAATGTCATAGGCTTCCATTCGTTCAGCCTTCTCTATGCCGATTTTTTCAGCGATTTCATTACAGGCTCCGATGGTTCTTTTTTCCTGACGCTTGATTCTTTCTATGTCTTGTTCAAGTACAAGGCGGGCATTGTCTTCAGCAAGCTTGATAAGTCCCATTTTTTCACCCTTTTGAGGAACCAGGATGCTCACCTTGCTGCCTTTTCTTTGAGAAAGATATTCAGATATTACATTTTCATCCTGTATAGCTGTAACAGTGATTATTTCTTTTGGAATAAAAGGAGTTCCAACATAATATTGCTTTATGAAAGCGGTGATTATTTCACTGTCAGAGTCAGATTCGTCGTTTTCCATATGATGGTTTTCTCGTCCTATAAGTGTGCCGTCTCGAACAAAGAAAATAGCGATAACAGAATCTCTGTTATTCCTTGCTATGGCAATGATATCCCGGTCTTCAGTGCTGGTTTTGCTGACACGTTGTTTTTCAGATATATTTTCTATACTTGTTATAAGGTCTCTTATTTTAGCAGCTTTCTCAAATTCCATGGAAACCGCATATTCAGACATCTGCTGTTTTAGTTCATTTGTGATTTCCTTGGTGTTACCATTAAGAAAATTGATGGCCTTATCGATATTTTTACGATATTCTTCCTTGGTTATTCTTGAAGAACAAGGGGCGGTACATTCGCCAATCTGATAATAGAGACAAGGCCTGTCATCTAAAGGCTTAATGTTGAGATCTTTATTACAGTTTCTGATTTTAAAAAGCTTCTTAATCAGTAAAATAGTATCATGAACGGCTTTTCTATCAGTGAACGGTCCGAAATACATGGATCTGTCACGTCCCATCCGGTGACTCATCATAACACGTGGAAAATCTTCATGAATGGTGATTTTTATATAAGGGTATCCCTTGTCATCAGTCATAAGAGTATTGTATTTTGGACGGTGCTCTTTGATAAGATTACATTCAAGGATAAGAGCTTCCATTTCTGAAGCAGTAACAATGTATTCGAAATAAGCAATCTGCGAAACCATCTTTAATATCTTAGGCGAATTGTTGTGGCCATGACCAGAACGAAAATACTGACGAACTCTGTTATGCAGATTGATTGCCTTGCCTACATAAAGAATAGCTTCGTTTTCATCGTGCATAATATAAACGCCTGGTTTTTGAGGCAGCTTATTCAGTTCTTCTTCAATATTGAAATTTCTCATAGAAAGCTCTCTGTATTTAAATTATTAAATATTTGAAATTATTAGCTGTATGTATGATACTATAAGAAAATGATTTAGTCAAAAAGATAAGAGGCATAGTTTGGTTTTCAGGTTGAAGTAAATGGTTCAGATATGGTACAATAGGTAACGATTTATGAAATAAATCGTTGCTCCGAGCGAAGCGAGGATACGCTATGCAAACGAAGAGAAGCATAGCCAAGACTTGCATAGCAAGGCTTGCATATCTGCACTGCAGATATGGTACAATAGGTAACATTAGAGTTTAGAAGATTGGGGTGAATCAATGAAGGAAGAATATAGCATAACTCTTACAGAGTTTATAAATAAAATGAATCTTAAGAATCATACTCCGGATATTGATACTGATAAGATACTTATAAGTGATCCGGATATTAACAGACCAGCTCTTCAGCTGGCTGGATTTTTTGAGCATTTTGATACTACACGTGTACAGATATGTGGAAATGTTGAGCATGCTTATATTGCTGATATGCATACAAGGGATGAGAATATTGAAATATTTAATAAGCTTTTCAGCTTTCCTATCCCATGTCTTGTATTCTGCAGAGGTATTGAGCCTTATGATTTTATTGTAGAAGCAGGACTTCGTCATGGTATTCCTGTTCTTACAAGTACTGCAACAACTTCGGCCTTTGTTCATGAATCTGTTAGGTATCTTCATGAAGAACTTGCTCCGAGAATTTCTATCCATGCTGTTCTGGTTGATGTTTTCGGTGAAGGCGTGCTGATAATGGGAGATAGTGGTATTGGTAAGAGTGAGGCTGCCCTCGAACTTATCAAGAGAGGACATCGTCTTGTTGCTGATGATGTTGTTGAGATTAAGAAAATAAGTGATGAACAGCTTGTTGGACAATCTCCAGAGATAACGCGTCATTTTATTGAGCTTCGAGGCATTGGTATTATCGATGTCAAAACTATGTTCGGTGTAGAATGTGTTAAGCTATCACAACAGGTGGATCTTGTTATTAAACTTGAAGAATGGGATAAAGAAGCAAATTATGACAGACTTGGTCTTATAGATAATTATGTGGAATTTCTTGGAACCAAGGTTACATCTCATTCCATTCCGATAAGACCGGGACGTAACCTGGCTATTATAGTTGAATCTGCTGCGGTTAACCACAGACAGAAGAAGATGGGCTATAATGCTGCACAAGAGATATACAAGAGGGTTACACAGGGACTTTCAAAATAGGATATAATTATGTTTTATTATATATAACTCGAGGATTTTGCTAAAATATTAAACAGGAGGAGTTTTAAATGTCAAAGTATGTATTTGGAGTAGATATCGGAGGAACAACAGTAAAAATCGGACTTTTTTCTGTAGAAGGTGAGCTTCTTGAAAAATGGGAGATTACTACAAGAACTGATGAAGGTGGTGCATATATTCTTTCCGATATTGCTGCTTCACTTGAATCTAAAATGACCGAAAAGGGCATTACAAAGGATGATATAAAGGGAGTTGGAATGGGAGTTCCAGGACCTGTAAAGGAAGATGGAACTGTATTAAAATGTGTTAACCTTGGATGGGGAGTATTTAATGCAGCAGAGGAATTATCTAATATTATCGGACTTCCTGTAAAGGTAGGGAATGATGCAAATATGGCTGCTCTTGGTGAGTACTGGCAGGGCGGTGGTAAAGGCTATAGAAGTGTTATTATGGTTACTCTGGGAACAGGTGTTGGCGGCGGCATTATTGTTGATGGTAAAATGCTTGCAGGTGTTAATGGAGCTGGCGGTGAGCTGGGACATATGACTATTGATCTTGATGAACAGGATGTATGTAACTGTGGAAAAAGAGGTTGTCTTGAACAGTATGCTTCAGCAACAGGTATCGTAAGGCTTGCTAACAGGGCTCTTAATGATAGTGATAAACCTTCTAAGCTTAGAGAAGTTAAATATATATCTGCAAAGGAAATCTTTGACTGCGCAAAATCAGGAGATGATGTAGCGCTGGATCTTGTTGAGGAGCACGGAAAAAGACTTGGATATGCACTGGCTAATACTGCCTGTGTAGTTGATCCTGAAGTATTTGTTATTGGTGGTGGAGTTTCCAGAGCAGGAGATATACTTCTTAATGCAGTAAAGAAATATTATCAGCAGTATGCATTTCATGCATGCAGAAATGCCAAGTTTGAGCTTGCGATTCTTGGAAATGATGCAGGAATGTATGGTGGGGCAGCATCCATCTGTCTTACAGAAATATAAGATATAAAACTTCAATATGTGAAAAGTGACAGTAAAAAGGTTTTATTTCGATATTTTTTTACATTTTTATGAATTGAAAAACAAAACTCTATAATGTACTATAGTACTTTATAGAGCTTTGTTTTTTATTTTTATTTGGATAAATTACTTGAATAACATCAATGGGTTTAGCATTGGAACCTGATTATCTGGAGACCTGATAATATGAATTATGAATTGTTAGAAAATGAATCCATGTCAAAACATACTACCTTCAGAGTGGGTGGTCTGGTTGAAAAATATTATAAGGTGTATACTATAGATGGTTTAAAAGAAATACTTGATATATGTAATAAGAACAATGAAAAACCATTAATTATCGGTAATGGAAGCAATTTACTTGTTTCTGATAAAGGGTTTGATCAGCCGGTTATCGAATTTGGAACTGGTTTTGATACTATAGAAGTAGATGGTTGGAAAATAAAAGCTAAATCAGGAGCTATGCTTTCGAAAATTGCAAAAACAGCTCTTGAAAACGAACTCACTGGTTTTGAATTTGCATCTGGAATTCCTGGAACTGTTGGTGGCGCCGTGTATATGAATGCGGGTGCATATGGCGGAGAGATGAAGGATGTGGTTACTTCTGTCCGGGTATATAAGAATGGTGAGATTCTTGATATAGATGGTTCTGAAATGCAGTTTGCATATAGATATAGCAGAGCCATGGCTGAAGAAATGATCATTCTCGAGGTTACTATTGAATTAAAAAATGGTAATAAAAAAGATATAGAGGATATGATGGATGATCTTAATTCCAGAAGAAGAGAGAAACAGCCTCTGGAATATCCAAGTGCTGGATCAACATTTAAAAGACCGGAAGGATATTTTGCCGGTAAACTGATTATGGATTCGGGACTTGCTGGAAAACGAATTGGTGGCGCAATGGTTAGCGCTAAGCATTGTGGATTTATTATAAATTATGAAAATGGTACTGCATCTGATGTGTATGAGCTAATAAAATATGTACAGTCAGTTGTAAAAGAAAAGTATGGGGTAAGTCTTGAAACTGAAGTAAAACTGATTGGAGATTTTAGATAAAGGGAGAGGGCTGAATTGAGATTCGTTTTTGTTACAGGCATGAGTGGTGCAGGCAAATCTACTGTACTTAAATCTTTGGAAGATCTGGGGTTTTTCTGCGTGGATAATCTTCCGGTTGCTCTTGTATTAAAGTTCGTTGAACTGATCAGGGAGAGCGATTTTAATAATGAAAATATAGCTGTTGGAATAGATATCAGAAGTGGTGAAGCTCTTGTTGGGCTGAGCGGAATACTTGATGAACTCAAGAAGTCCAAGATAAAGAGTGAGGATAAGCTTCTTTCTGATGAGACCAATGATAAAGATATTGATTTTGAGATTCTGTTCTTAGATGCATCAAATAAAACTCTTGTCAGAAGATTTAAAGAAACAAGAAGAGAACATCCTCTCGCAAGAGGTGGTACATTAGAAGATGGAATCAATCAGGAGAGACATAGAGTTGAATTCCTGATGAAGAAAGCAGATTATACTATTGATACTTCGACCTTATTGACTAGAGAACTTAAGGCTGAGATATCTAAAATCTTTAATACAGATAATGAATATGAAAATATGATCGTGACCATTATGTCATTTGGTTATAAATTCGGAGTTCCACAGGATGCAGATTACGTAATTGATGTTCGATTCCTTCCAAATCCTTATTACGAAGAAGATTTGAGACGGCTTACTGGAAATGACCAGGAAGTTAAGGATTATGTTATGAATTCTGAAGAAAGTGAGGAATTCGTTGAAGCCCTTACAAGAATGATGAGTTATGTGACGAAACAGTTTACAATTAATGAAGACAGACATCAGCTTGTAATTGCAATTGGATGTACCGGTGGAAGACATAGATCTGTAACCGTTGCTAATGAGTTATATGACAGAATGTCGTTACTGCCATATTCGGTCAGAGTGTTTCATAGAGATATTATTAACGACGTATATGTTAAAGGTGAGAAATAATGTCATATTCATCGGATGTTAAGGCTGAAATTATTGGACATTATCCCAAAAGTGTTCATTGTAAACTGGCAGAACTGGCGGGAATCATTTCGGTCAGTGGCAGAAATGACGAATTACATAATCTTATAATTCGTGCGGAAAATGATGCGATTGAGAAAAAAATAATAAAACTTCTTACATCCTTAACGGGAATAAAGGACAATGACATTATCAGGTCTAATGAACAAACGCATCATCGCAAACTTATAATATCAGATAAAAGCATTATTAGTGAAATATATATTAAACTTAAGCTTTCCAATGGTGGGACTAAAATTAATGTAGATGGCATAATCACAGAAAGAAGCTGTTGTAAAAAGGCTTATCTACGTGGGGCATTTCTTGCTGGTGGTTCAGTGGGCAGTCCTGAAAAATCATATCAGTTGGAGATTGCTGCTGTATCAAAAAATGAAGCTGGAAAGCTGAAAGATATTCTTTCAAGTTTTAATCTGACTTCCGGGGTTGTTTTAAGAAGACAGAGATATGTAGTATATGTTAAAGACGGGAATTCTATTTCCAGTATCCTTGGAATTCTAGGAGCGGTTAATTCGCTTATGGATTTTGAAAATGTAAGAATTCTAAAGGATATCAGAAATGCTGTTAATAGAGAAGTTAACTGTGACAGTGCTAACCTGGCTAAGGTTGCAAATGCTGCAAACAGACAGATCGAAGATATAAGGCTTATCAATGAAAAAATCGGAATTGATAATCTTCCAGATAATCTTCGGACTGTTTCAAGATTAAGATTAGAGCACCCATATCTTTCTATTAAGGAACTGGGAGAGATGCTGGAACCGCCGCTTAGTAAATCGGCTGTTAACCATAGATTTCGTAAACTCAGTGAATTGGCAGAAGGATTAAATAAAAGTAAAAATGATGCAGAGGAGAACGTATGATGAACAAGAGATTTACAGTAAACATTCCTGAGTTTGATGAAGCAAGACCTGTAGCTGAGATTGTACAGACTGCAAGCCAATTTACCAGTGAGATTTTCCTAATCTCAGGTTCTAAGAAAATCAATGCAAAAAGTATCATGGGTATGATGAGCCTTGGACTTTGCAATAATGAAGAAATTGAGATTGAAGCTAATGGATCTGATGAAGAGGCTGCTACAGAAGCAATAATAAATTATATGAGTCCTGCTGTTTAATAGAAATTTTAACGATAAATTATATACATTAGTTTGTTGATACCTTTTTTCTGTTATGTTATAATAGCATAGATTGATTATAATAATTTAATTGCTACATTAACATAAAATGAAGAGATTTGTGGAGGAATTGGCAGATGGGTTTTTTCAGCAACCTGAAAGATAAGTTTTCAGCAATTACTAGATTCGGTGGGAACAAATCAAACAAGAGCTCTGTTGAATTACAGTATGATAAGGCTATGAACCTTTTTGAAAATGCAAACGGAGAAGAAGCTGTTGAAATTCTTGAAGGAATAGCAGATATTGGATTTAATGATCAGAGTTACAAACAGTTTGGTTTGGATGCACTGAGGGTTCTGAGTGAATTCTATGAGAATGGTCGATATAGCAATGCCAGAACTGAGAAGGATCTTGGCAAATGTGCCACATATCTTGAAAAATACTCAAATCTTTCTAATGATGCTGATATTATTTATAAAACTGCAAAAATGTATCTTGAAGCTCAGAATTTTTCTAAGGCTATATCATTCTTTGAAAAGGCTGCAAATGCAGGAGTTAAGCCTGCGTATATGAACCTTGGTTCTATATTTGAGAATGGTCTGTCAAAGATAGATGAGTATGGTAACAAGAGTGAATATGTTGTTCCGGTTGATTATGATCGTGCTATGGCATGGTACAAGCAGCTGGCTGACATGGGTGATGAAAATGCCATGAAGGCATATGACCGTGTAGAATATGCGAGCCAGCATACAGATTCACTTGAGTTCGAGGAAAAAGACAAGCTTTATACTGAGATATCTGAAAAACGTAAAGAAAAGGGTAAAGAACCAAGATATAAGGTTATTGATCCTGCATCACTTCAGTATCAATATACTTATATTCATAATCAGGTAGATGGTTATATCCATAAGCTTCCAAAGGACTGGGTAAAAACCATTAACGAAGAGACTGATGAGGAGTACTATGCACCTAATCTTACATATAAGGATTTTGAAATGTATGTAAGTTATGACAGTATTCCACGTGAATCTAAAAAGACTCTTGAGAATTATCTGAGATATTGTAATGACGCTTTTGATGAAGAACTTCAGCTTAAGTCATATATTACAGAGTATGCAGACGGTATATGTACCACTTTCTATCATAAAGAGATGAATAAAGGTATCGTTACCTTTGCATTTTATCAGGGTAGAAGACTTGCATGTATGAGATTTGTATGTGCAACAATGGAGATTATTGAGCAGTATGAAGAGATTATCTTCGAAACAGCTAACTCCTTTGCATTTGTTAACCCTACACGAGTAAGTGATCAGAGTCTTAACCGTAAGGATAATCAGTATTACAGCGAGGCTGTTTACTGCTATTATCTTGAGGACTATGAAGGTGCCATGACTAATGCCAAGCAGGCTCTTAAGCTTGGATCTATCAAGGCAAGTTACCTTCTTATCGATCTTTATTATGATAAGGATTCACCTTATCGTGATATTGAGAAGACTATTAGTTATGCTAAACAGCTTTTTGAAGCTACAAAAGATCCGGATCTTGCATTCCTTATTGGTAATATTTTCGATCAGGAGCGCAAGGATTATGCGAAGGCTCTTAAGTGGTATGAGGATGCTGAGAGACTTGGACATAAGAGAGTTCCTTTCTATCTTGGAAGATTCTTCTATTATGGGCTGTTAGCTACAGGACGTGATGGTGATAAAGCGCTTAAGTATTTTAAACGTGCTCTTGAAAATGGTATTACTGAAGCTGAGGCTTACATCAATGATATCAAGGATCTTCACGGAGAGAATCTCCAGAGTGCAGTAGATAAGTGGGAGCGTGCTGTTAAGGCAGGTTCAAGTGCTACAGCTCTTAAGGTTGCTCTTATGAAGCAGAGCCAGGTATTCTATATAGCAAATGATTATGAGATAGAGAAGTCCTTCCTGGAGGCTCTTGGTCTTGGAAGTAATCAGGCTGCTTATGAGCTTGGTAAGATCTATGAGCGTCAGGAAACACAGCCTAACTTTAACGGAGAAAAGAAATCTCTTAAATATTTTGAAAAGGCCTTCGATAATAACTTTGAAGACTTTGATAAGGAAAATCTGTATAAGGTTATTGAATACAAGGCTGAAAAGGGAATATCACAGGAAGAACTGGTTACTCTTTATCTTCAGAATGCAGCTCTTGCATATGAGCCTGCTGTAGATAAGCTTACTGAACTTGTTAAATATCGTACACCTAAGATTACAGAGCTTTATCAGGTTCTTATGAAGACAGCAGAAGGTGGAGATGATAGTGCAATCATCTGTATGAATAAGCTTGAAAAAGCATTCCCTGATCTTATAATTGTTGAACCTAACAAGGATCAGAAGGTTATTGAAAATAAGTTCTTCAGACTTGTTGTTCCTCGTGCCAGCGTTGCTCAGATTGATGATGATGGTGGAACAATCAAGATTGCGGACTCAGTTGTTGAGTTTGCAGTAGCAGAGCTTCCTATAAAGGTTGAGACTGAAGAAGATTATCTTAAGATTTATAAACTTATTCTTTCTGAATATCTTCCAGACGATAATTCAGATGTCATCATAGCTAACTCAAGAATGATCGGTTCTGGTATGAGAGAACAGAAAGATGGCATTCATTCCTTCAGTATTCTTCTTATCAGTTCTAAGAACCAGTATCTGTTCAAGCTTAGTTCAAAAGATAGACGTCAGATGCTTCAGTTCAAGGAAGAGGTTACTCAGATTGCTAAGTCACTTGTTGAGTCAGGTGAGATTTATGTATCTGAGGACGGAAGTAGAAGAAATATCGGACTTGCTGCTATGCTTAAAGCTACTGAGGGTGGATTCCTTTCAATTGGTAAGTCTGAGTAAAGTACATATTATATGTTATATATTTAATTTAATTATTCTCGGGGCAGGGTGCGATTCCCTACCGGCGGTAAAGCCCGCGAACCTTTTATAAGGCCGATTCTGTGAGATTCAGAAGCCGACAGTAAAGTCTGGATGAAAGAGATATAAATGGATGATTTGTGATGCCCCAAGCGTATGTTTGGGGCATTTTTTAGTACACTATAAAATTATTCGAGGTTAGAAATGTCATATAATAAAATGTTTATGGAACGTGCTATTGAATTAGCAAAGAGGGGAATTGGGGCAGTAAATCCTAATCCTCTTGTTGGAGCAGTGATAGTTAAGGATGGCACCATTCTTGGAGAAGGATATCATACTAAGTACGGAGAGCTTCATGCAGAAAGGGAAGCTCTTGCTGATGCAGAAAAAAGAGGCAATGATGTAAAAGGCGCTGAGATTTATGTTACACTTGAGCCTTGTGCTCATACGGGAAAACAACCTCCTTGTACTGAGGCTATTATAGAGGCTGGAATTAAAAGAGTATATGTTGGTTCTGATGATCCTAATCCGCTGGTTGATGGTGGCGGAATATGGCTGCTTAGGATGAATGGGATTGAAGTTGTTACGCATTGTATGAAGGCAGAATGTGATGCGTTAAATGATGTATTTTTCCATTATATAACTCAGAAGACTCCTTATATAATATATAAGTATGCTATGACAGCAGATGGAAAGACTTGTACTTATAGTGGAAAAAGCAGATGGATATCAGGTGAAGAATCGAGAAATCTTGTCCAGTCATTTAGAAATGAGTATATGGCTATCATGGTCGGAATCAATACTGTTCTTAAGGATGATCCAAGTCTTACCTGCCATAAGCAAGGCGGAAGAAATCCTATCAGAATTATTTGTGATAGTGATCTTCAGATTCCAATGGATTCAGAGATAGTAAGGACTGCGGAGAACATTAAAACTTATGTGGCTTCAGTTGCAGAAAATGAAAAAAAGAATCGTCAGAAAATAAGAGAACTTCGTGAAAAGAAAGTGGGATGTCTTCTTATACCTGCTGATAAAGACGGTCATGTTGATCTGAAGAAGCTTTTGATCCAGCTTGGTAAAATGAAGATTGACTCTGTACTTTTAGAAGGTGGTGGAAATCTTGCCTGGAGTATGATCAGCCAAAATCTTGTAAATGAGTTCAGATGTTTTATTGCTCCGAAACTGTTTGGTGGAGTTTCAGCAGGAACACCAGTTTCAGGAATTGGATATTCTGAGGTAGAGGATGCACCGCTCCTGAAATTAGACAAAATTGATAGGATTGAGGATGATGTATATCTTATATATAAACCGTTGAATAATGCAGCATTTGAAGATGAAACTGAAGAATCTTAAACTATATTAAATATATGTATAATAAGAAAAAAATATGGGAAAAATATGTTTACAGGAATTATAGAAGAAATTGGTATTGTAAAAAGTATAAAAAAGGATAATAAATCTGCGGAAATTTATATTTCTGCTAATAAGATCATGGATGATATTCATCTTGGTGACAGTATAGCTGTTAATGGGGTTTGCCTTACTGCAAGAAATATAATGAAGGATGGATTTGTCGCGGATGTCATGGCTGAAACTCTTAGAAGTTCATCACTTGGTGAACTTCGTACTGGAAGCCGGGTTAATCTGGAACGGGCTATGCAGATGAATGGACGTTTTGGAGGCCATATAGTATCCGGTCATATTGATGGAACAGGTGTGATAACAGAAAAGAAACCGGAGGCTAATGCTATTTGGGTTAGTGTAAAAACAGATCCATCGATTCTTAAGTTTATTATTGAAAAAGGTTCTATTGCTATTGATGGAATCAGTCTGACAGTTCATTATGTGGATGATAAGATATTTAAAGTGTCTATTATTCCTCATACTCAGGAGGAAACTACCTTAACGTGGAAGAATGAAGGCGATATTGTAAATCTTGAAAATGATATTGTTGGAAAATACATTAATAGATTTATTTCTTTTGAAGATAGCAATAAGTATAATACGTCCCGTAAAGGTCTGGATATGAACACACTTTTGGAAAATGGATTCTTATAATATCATGTGAGAATTTGGAGATACCTATAAAAAACATAAACATAAGGATTGGAAAAATTATGAATAAGGAAATGATTGAAGGAAAAGACTATCAATTGAACTCTATTGATGAAATTCTCGAGGATATGAGAATTGGAAAGCCGGTCATCATAATGGATGATGAACAAAGAGAGAATGAAGGCGACATCATTTTTGCGGCTGAGCATGCGACAACTGAAAATGTTAATTTTATGGCGAAATATGCCAGAGGATTAATCTGTATGCCTATGGATGAAATGTATAGTGATATTTATAATCTTCCACAGATGTGTATAGTAAATACAGATAATCATACAACTGCATTTTCCGTGTCTATTGATCATGTGGATACTACAACAGGCATTTCGGCTGTGGAGCGTGGGCTGACTGCAAGAAAATTCGCTGATAAAAATTCAAAGCCTTCAGATTTCAGAAGGCCTGGACATATGTTTCCTCTTCAGGCTAAGAAAGGTGGAGTGATTGAACGTGCCGGACATACTGAGGCTACGGTTGATCTGTGCAGACTTGCGGGACTAAATCCTGTCGGACTTTGCTGTGAAATAATGAATGATGATGGAACTATGGCAAGGCTCGATGATCTGATTCAATTTGCCAAAGTACATTCTCTTAAGATTTCGACAATCGAAAAGTTAATACAATATAGAAAAGAACATGAGATATTTGTGGAAGAAGTATCTAGTGCAAAGCTTCCAACCAGATATGGAGATTTTATAATCAGAGGTTTCATTAATAAATTAAATGGAGAACATCATGTTGCACTTACTATGGGTGATATAACAACAGAGGAACCTGTACTTGTCAGAGTTCATTCGGAATGTCTTACAGGTGATGCTTTTGGCTCTGCAAAATGTGACTGCGGACAACAGCTTGATGCGGCAATGAAAAAGATTGCCAGTGAAGGCAGAGGTGTGCTTCTGTATATGAGACAGGAAGGCAGAGGAATAGGACTAATTAACAAGATAAGAGCTTATCATTTACAGGATCTTGGAAGAGATACGGTGGAAGCAAATGTTGAGCTTGGTTTTCCTGCAGATGCAAGAGATTATACTATTGGTACTCAGATACTTGTTTCTATGGGAATCAGAAAACTAAGACTTCTTACAAATAATCCGGATAAGGTATATGGTCTTAAGGGATATAATCTGGATATAGTAGAAAGAGTGCCAATCGAAATAGAACCTTCAAAATACGATATGTTCTATCTTAAAACTAAGAAAGAGAAGATGGGGCATATACTGAAGGAAGTTTAATATATATTTGATTTATATATGTTTAATATGAAGTAAATAATTATTGAAATTAAAAGGAAGGAAATAAGAAAATGAAATTAGAAGGAAATGTAGTAGCTAAAAAGAGTACTAAGATTTGTATAGTTGCAGCAAGATTTAATGAGTTTATTGTTTCAAAACTTGTTGAAGGTGCAAATGATGGTCTTGTAAGACATGGTGTTGATGCGGATAATATTGATGTAGCCTGGGTTCCAGGTGCTTTTGAGATTCCACTTATCGCTAAGAAGGTGGCGAAGTCTGGAAAGTATGATGCAGTAATTTGTCTCGGAACAGTAATAAGAGGCGAGACAAGTCATTATGATTACGTATGTGCTGAGGTTAGCAAGGGCATTGCCCAGGTTAGTCTTGAGGCTGAAATTCCAGTAATGTTTGGTATTCTTACAACTGACACTATTGAGCAGGCTGTTGTAAGAGCAGGAACCAAGGCAGGAAATAAGGGCTATGACTGTGCACTTGGTGCTATTGAAATGATCAATCTTATGGAGAAGCTTTAATGCAAGTTAATAAAGATACTAAGCTGCTGTTTTTTGATATTGATGGTACGCTTATTACTGATGATATGAGGAGAATTCTTCCTGATTCAGTTGTAAGTGGAATCAGAGAAGCGAGAAAGAATAATGCTCTGACATTTATTAATACAGGTCGTGTGTTCTGTAATATTGAACAGTCACTAAGAGATATAGGCTTTGATGGATATGTATGTGGCTGTGGCGGTTATATCAGATTTAATGATGAGGTTTTATACCATAAGAAATATAATCAGGATATCTGCCGTGAGATTGCATATAAATGCAGGAATTTTAATCTTACTGCTATATTTGAACATACAGATAAGACCTGCTATGACAAGGAGATGAATAATTCCCGCAGAGATACGATTGTAGAGTATTTTGCAAATGCTACTTACAAATTAGTGGATGACATTGAAAGCGATGGCTTTATATTTGATAAATTCTCTGGATGGTATAGTAAAGGTTTTGATGTAGAAGGCTTTAAGGATTACATTTCTCCGTATTTTGATTATATAGACAGAGAGGGCGATTTCTGTGAGATGGCGCCCAAGGGGCATTCAAAAGCTACCGGAATTAAATTTTTGCTTGACTTCTTTGGACTCCCAATTCATAATGCTTATGTATTTGGTGATGGAAATAATGATCTTGAAATGCTTAAGTTTGTTCCGAACAGTATATGTATGTCTGGTGGGAGTGAGCTGGCTATGAAAACTGCTTCGTATATAACTGAACCAGTGCTTGAGGACGGGATATATAAAGCATTAAAACATTTCAATATCATATAATTTTGGTTAATTTATTACTGAGGCGGTAATATGGAATATTTTACAGATCAGAATGATTTGAATAAACTGGATGGGTTTAGCTCTAAAGGGCCTAATCAAAATCCTCATAGTAAAAATATCAAATACAGTGTTCTGGATATTTTTGTAACATCGATTGTCAAGATAAAGAGTCTTGCTCAGATGTGTGTCGATAATTCCTCTGGATTTATGCTGTATGTTATTTTTATTTCTATTCTTGTGGCGGTTATGAGCTATGGAGTTCCTGCGGCTTCGAGGATATCTTCTTTTGGTGGATTTAAGAATCTTTTCTCAAGCACACTTCCTGCTTTTTCATATAATAATGGAGTGCTTGATGCTGATAAAAAGTTTGAAATGAAGCTTAGCAGCTGCTATGTAGAACTGGATTCTTCAATAGATGAATTCAGAAGAGAAAATTTTGATTCGGCTGGAATTTATATTACTTTTGCAAAAAGAAGAGTAAAGATGATTTCATATCTTGATACAGAGAATAAGGAATCATATTATGAGATTTATTCTATCAAGAATGAAACAATGTTCTGGGATGGTTTTTCTAACAGAGATCTCATAAATATGATACCTTCGATATATATCATGATGGCAATATCTGGTGTATTTGTGGCGCTTGTCAGTGCTCTGAAGTGTCTTTTCGTAGCAATGATGCTGACCATGTTCTACAGAACGACTACACAGATCATCAAGCTTCCAATGACACTTGGAGATACCTATCATCTCTGCTTTTACAGTCAGACTATAAGCATTCTGCTGGTGAATACAAATGCGGCTGTCGGATATTATGTATCTTCCTTCTTTGCATCAATCGTAGGCGTCATAATATCTGCAATCGTAGTCAAAAAAGCACTTGCACCGCATATGCCGGACATAGATGAGATAATGGATAATTTTGATGACTATTTTAAAAAGGATTGATCCGGTTTTATAATTTTAAAATTTGTGATTTATTGAATGGCATTCCTGATGAATTCAGGAATGTCTTCTTTTTTCATGTTGCTAAGAGAAGAATTCTGATATTTGCCTTCTTCAGTTACTTCACGTCCGAAGTATTCAGGGATTTTATAATTTGAAGCGCTTTCGATGTCAGGAAATTCTACTTCGGCATATATGAGACCTTCAAAGGACTCCTGAAATACATCTAATTCTATGGTGTATTTGCCGTCAGGTATCAGATAACGAGTCTTGCTGATTACATTTCCCTTAACTATAGAAGATAGTTCTTTATATTCGTCAGAGGTTATTTCTTTTTCTACTTCAATTCTTTCGGTGAGTCCATGGGATTTAATTGTTAGAAAAAAAAGATCATCACTCTGTCTTATTCTAAGAACTGGATCAGTGGAGAGATATCCCTGAGATATTATATGTTTATTATATTTGTCTAAACTAAAGGGAATATGATTTATTATAAATTTTCTTTCTATTTCCATGAGCCCCGCTCCTTATTTTGAAAATTTTACTTTTAAAATATAATATATTGGAGTATTATAAGTGTCAACTGCGAAAAACTAACGTCAGAAAATAATAATTCTTTAGAAAAGTAATAGAAAAACATAAATAGGAGAATATAGAATATGAGTGAGGAAATATCCAAGGAAAAACAGGAAGCTCTGGACAAGGCTTTTGAACGTTCTATGCCTGAGGGACTTAGGAAGGTTCAAAATGAATATTCAGATGTAAAAAAGATAATCGGAGTAATAAGTGGTAAAGGTGGAGTTGGAAAATCTCTGGTAACTTCTCTGATGGCAGTTCTTGCCAATAGGAGTGGGCTTAAAACAGCAATACTTGATGCTGATATTACCGGACCATCAATTCCTAAATCCTTTAGTCTTCATACTAAGGCTGTGGGGGATGAATGTGGTATCATTCCGGTTAAGACCAAATCAGGAATAAAGGTTATGTCAATAAATCTGCTGGTTGATAATGAGGGAGATCCTGTTATCTGGAGAGGCCCTGTTATAGCAGGTGCAGTTCAGCAGTTTTGGACAGATGTTGCCTGGGGAGATATTGATGTGATGTTTGTGGATATGCCTCCAGGAACTGGTGATGTTCCACTTACAGTTTTTCAGTCACTTCCTGTTGATGGTATAATAGTTGTTACATCCCCTCAGGAACTGGTTGAAATGATAGTTTCCAAGGCTGTTAAAATGGCTGATATGATGAATGTTCCAATATTGGGACTTGTTGAAAATATGTCTTATTTTGAATGTCCTGATTGTGGTAAACGTCATGAGATTTTTGGTGCCAGCAGAGTTGATGCAGTGGCAAGTGCCTATGGTATTGGTTCTACTGCAAGACTGCCTATAGATAGTAAGATCACCACACTTGTAGATAACGGAAAAATAGAAGACATGGATGTTGACTGGCTGGATGATTTCTATCATTCGGTTATGGATATCTAATTATATCAGGAGGATAATAAACTGATGAATAAAGCATATGTACTACTTGCAGATGGCTTCGAAGAAATAGAAGGTCTGATGTGCGTGGATCTTCTGAGAAGAGCTGGAATAGAGACTGTTATGTTTTCAATAAGTGATAGTCTCAGTGTAAAAGGCGCAAGAGGGATTGAAGTAAAGGCTGATAAGCTGATAAAAGATATTGATGATAGTGCGTCCATCATCATTTTGCCAGGTGGAATGCCGGGAACAACAAATCTTAAAAACAGTCAGGAAGTAAGAGATGTTGTTATGAAATATTATGAAAGTGACAAATATGTTGCTGCAATCTGTGCTGCTCCTACAGTACTTGGAGATTTGGGACTTCTTAGAGGAAAGAAGGCTACCTGCTATCCAGGACTTGAACTTGGGCTTGTTGATGCAATATGGCCAGGTGAAAAATACTCTGTTGTTGTTGATGGAAAGATAATTACCAGCAGGGGACTTGGTACAGCAATTGATTTTGCACTTAAAATAATTGAGCTTCTTATTAGCAAAGAAAAAGCAGATGGAATCAAAACCTCAGTCGTTTATGAGAGATAAACTGACTAAGACAGCAGGTTTTGATTATAAGGAAAATATGATGAATGGATTAAGCGTAAAAGAAATAATAGATATTACAAATGGAAGTCTTCTTAAAATATGTGAAAAGAATAAAGAAGACATTTTAAATATTAAGATTGATAATATTGCTTTGGATTCAAGAAAGACAGACAGGGGGTCTCTTTTCGTAGCATTACCTGGGGAAAAAACGGATGGACATAAGTTTATTCCTTCTGTAGCTGCCGGAGCCGTACTTGTCCAGAAAGATGAGAAAGAAATATTAGCCGTTTCTGGAGCAGAGAGTCTGTCTGATACAACTGCTTATATAAGGGTTGATAATACCTCAGATGCTCTGAAAAAAATAGGTGCATTTGCCAGAGGATTATATAAAAATAAGATAGTTGGAGTTACCGGAAGTGTTGGGAAAACAACAACCAGAGAAATGATAGCGCATGCATTATCGGCTTCAGTAAAAACATTTCAGACTAAAGGGAATATGAACTCACAACTAGGAGTTCCTGTAACTCTTTTCAATATGAGCATGGAGCCTTCTGATGTTGCTGTTCTTGAAATGGGAATAAGTGTTCCTGGAGAAATGGATAATCTTACGGCTATGGTTCGTCCTGATATTGCAGCAGTGACAATGATAGGTGTGGCTCATATTGAGTTTATGAAGGATCAGGTGGGAATCAGAACTGAGAAGCTGAAGATTATTGACAGGATGGATGAAAATGGTGTTGTATTTTTGAATGCCGATGATCCACTTCTTTTTGAAATGAAGGATAAGCTTAAGGTTAAGACTTTATTCTATGGAACTAATCCGGAGGCTGATTATATTGCTGAAAATATAAGAACAGAAGATGGATTTAGTGTCTATGAGTTTGTTCATGGAGATAAAAAGCATACAGTTAAACTTTCGGCACTTGGTAAGCACAATGTTCTTAATTCTCTTGTAGCGATGGCTATATGCGATTATCTTGGTTATGATCTTGATGTAACTGCTCGTTCATTCGAAAGCTTTAAAGGACTTAGACAAAGAGTGATTAACTCCGACAAGGGGTATACGATAATAGATGATACCTATAATGCAAGTCCTGATTCTATGAAAGCAGCACTTAATGTTCTTAGTGATATGAATTGTAAGAGAAAGATTGCAGTTCTTGGAGATATGTTTGAACTGGGACAGGATTCTGACAGATATCATAAAGAAGTAGGTGAGTACATTTTTGAAAAGACAGAGAAGAATGGCTCCTTTATTGATGAACTTATTACTATTGGAGAGAGCTCAAAGCTGATTGCAGAAGGAACTGGAAATGCTGCAAAGACTATTTCATTTGCTTCAAAAGAAGAAGCTGTAAAATATATCAGTGATGTGTTAACATCGGGCGATTCGATACTGTTTAAGGCTTCAAATGGTATGAAGCTATCAACTATTGTAGAAGAAATACTATAAAAATATGTGAGGAAGAAAATGAATAAATATAAATGGGAAGATAATATACGTAAGGTTGAACCTTATGTTCCTGGTGAACAACCTAAGGATAAAAATATAATAAAGCTTAATACTAATGAAAATCCTTATGGACCATCACCTGAAATAGAAGGTATTTTAAAGGCTGATGACAGTGTAACCATGGATATGCTGAGAAAATATCCTGACCCTACTGCGGAAAGTCTTGTTTCTGAACTAGCACATTTCCATGGTGTTTCACCTGAAAACGTTTTTGTTGGTGTTGGTTCAGATGATGTTCTTGCGATGTCATTTATGACATTTTTCAATTCTGACAAGAACATTATTTTTCCTGATATTACATATTCATTTTATCCGGTATGGGCTGAAATGCTTAAAATTCCATATGAAACCATACCTCTTTTAGATGATTATAGAATTGATGTAGATTCTTTTCTGAAGGATAACGGAGGAGTGGTTATTGCGAACCCTAATGCACCTACGGGTATTCTTCTCGATAAAGCTTCTATAATTAGAATACTTGAACGTTCACAAAGCAGCATAGTAATTGTGGATGAAGCTTATATTGATTTTGCTGAAAATGGTTCATCTATGATTGACCTTATTGATACCTATGATAATCTTATAGTTGTAAGAACATTTTCAAAGTCAAGATCGCTTGCGGGACTCAGAATAGGATATGCTGTAGCAAATAAGACTTTAATAAAATTCCTGAATGATGTAAAGTATTCATATAATTCATACACAATGAATTATCCTTCCATAATGCTGGGGACAGCAGTTATTAAGGATGATAAATATTTTAAAGAAACAATCTCAAAGGTTGTTTCCACTAGAAAGTGGTTTTCGGAAGAGTTGAAAAGGCTGGGATTTTCAGTTCTTCCTTCATCAACCAATTTTGTTTTTGCATCCCATGAGAGTATATCAGCCAAGGATATATTTGAGGCTGCAAAAGCAGAAGGAATATATTTCAGATATTTTAATAGCCCAAGGATAGAAAATTATCTGAGGATTACAATTGGAACAGATGATGATATGAAAACAGTTGTAGCATTTCTTGAAAAATATCTGAATAAATAAATGTTACTTTTTATCTTTATCGACGTGCAGGATAGAGACTGAATAGTAATTATTGTTCATATCTTATTTTCATTTTACGTATGGTTCCTTGATGAAAGGAGACATCAAAATGAATAATAATGATATTATAGAAAGAATCAGACTGGGGCTTTTGGAAGAATTAAAGATTTATAATGTTGAAAGTGTCAGTTTTGTCAATAGGATTAAACGTAACTCGGTAATTAAAAACGGTTTTGAGATAAGATTACAGAATAAAAATATAGTACCTTGTATATATTTCGATGAAAAGATCCCAATTAAGGAAAATGATATTGACCGGTTTATTCTTGATATGAAGATGAAATTCATAGAGTCGATGGAGGTTTCAGATATCATTGATGTTAGTGGGATTGATGCAGATACGATCTATAAAATATCCTATGCTTTCCTTATTAACTATGATAAAAATCAGGAAATGATTGAAAATGTTATCTATAAGAGATTTCTTAATCTTGCAATAGTAATAAAGTGCAGAATGACAGGAAATATTGATGTAGATATCAGTTTCAATAAAGATATGCTGGAGCATTTTAATATTGATGAAGATAAACTGTTTAAATGTGCTATTAACAATACTACAGTTGAAAATGGTCTTATATTTGAGCCTCTGCTGTCATTTATTAATATGATCAATCCTAGCTTTATTCCTGATACTTACGATGATGACAATACATTATATGTTTTAAGTAATAAGGATTTGCTTTTTGGAGCAACGGCTATCTGCAACGAAAATATTCTAAAATTTGTATATAACCATTTAGATGAACCATATTACATTATATTATCATCAATTAATGAATCGCTGATAATTCCGGAGAGCAGGATGATTGGTCATGATGAAACCAAATATATGATTCAGGCTATTAACGAAGCTGTAGTTAGTAATGAAGAATATTTATCTGATGAGCTTTATTATTATAATGGCACTGAAGTTTCTGTTCTATGAAAATACCAATGTTTTTATCCTCTTTTTTTACATTTCAGCCAAGTTGTAAATTGACTATTTATGCCTTGTTTGTTATTATTTTTACTTGTGTTAGGGCAATATTTAACGTAGGAGGTTTATAAAATGGCTAACGGTACTGTAAAATGGTTTAACAATCAGAAGGGGTATGGATTTATAACTGATGAAGAAGGAAAAGATGTATTTGTACATTTTTCCGGACTCAACATGGAAGGATTTAAGACATTAGAAGAAGGACAGAAAGTTGAATTCGATCTTACTGAAGGCGAAAAAGGACCACAGGCTACTAACGTAAAAGTTATTCAGTAGTTTGTATTCTTATAACATATATATGTTTAAACCCAAAATGGAAGAGTGTCGCTTGCGACACTCTTTTTGAATTGTTATTCATGGTTACTTAGAATATACACTTGATAACTAGCCGGCAACACGTTATTTTTTGTACAGAATTACAATAAATGAGCTCAATTGTTGACAAAGTGTACAAAAAAACATATACTTCTTATATACGTTTCTTATACTATATCTTGTTATTGAAAATAGTAATAATTCAGTTATTTATTACTTTTGGGGGCGGGGAGGTAAAATTCTTGACAGAAGATTTTATTTCGGCACGTGACAGAATCGTATCAGCATCTATAGATATTATAAGTGACGCAGGACTGTTTTCTCTTACGATGAAAAATATATCCATGCGAACCAATATTAGTGAACCTTTGATATATAAATACTATTCGAATACTGATGAGATTCTATGTGACATTGTCGAAGATTATTTCAGATTTGATAATGGAATTTTTAAAACAATTAGTTCTAAAGATGAACCTGGGGTTAAAAAGGTTCTCTTATACGTTGATGCAATTTCGGCATATTATAACAGTTATTATTCTATTTCAGCTTTAATGCTTCAGTATGAAGAACTGCTGCATAACACAAATACCAGAGAAATCATCGAGTATGGTTACAATAACAGAAGAGATTTCCTTGTTAATTTGTTTAAAGAAGCTGAGAAAAATAAGGAACTGAAGGACGAGCTTGTTCCTGAAAGACTAGCCGATACTCTTATTGGTCTGATTCATATATCTATTCTCAACAGAAGAGTAATGAATCGTAGAAAATCATTAAAAGAAGACATTAACTTAAATGTAAAACAACTTATGAAAACTATAGTAAATAATCCGGAGGTATTATCATGAAGGTTTTGGTAGCAGAAGACGATATTGCGAGTGGAAAGTTTCTTTCTAAGTTATTATCCAGATATGGAGACGTTGTACTTGCAACAGACGGAATAGAAGCTGTTGATGAATTCGTAAAATCGGTTACAGAGGGACAGGAATTCGATCTTGTATGTCTGGATATTATGATGCCAAAGATTGATGGCTACAAAGCACTTCAGTCAATCAGAGATGCAGAAAGAAAACTTGGTATTCCACGTATCTCCAGATGTAAGGTAGTTATGATATCAGCGCTTGATGAAGATTTTGATTCATCATATGCAAGTAATGATTATGATGATTATATCTGCAAGCCTATCGATATTGTCAAGTTTGATAGTATAATTAAAAAGCTTGGCTTGTTAGATTAAAATATTATGTTTATTTTGAATTATTAAAAAGAGGATAAAATGGATCTTTTTGATTATATGAGACAGGAGGAGCAGAAGAAAGAAGCTCCTCTTGCTATGCGTCTCAGACCTAAAACTATTGAAGAAGTTGTAGGTCAGGAGCATATTCTCGGTGAAGGAAAGCTGCTTTATAGAGCTATCAAGTCCGACAGACTTGGGTCAATAATATTCTATGGTCCACCAGGGACCGGTAAAACAACTCTTGCTATGGTCATAGCCAGCACAACCAGTTCTTCTTTTGAAGAGTTAAATGCTTCGACATCGGGCAAAAAGGATATGGAGACCGTTGTTGAAAAAGCAAAGAATAATCTGGGAATGTATGGTAAAAAGACCATTCTTTTTATTGATGAGATTCATAGATTCAATAAATCTCAACAGGATTTTCTTCTTCCTCATGTTGAAAATGGTACTATCATTCTGATTGGCGCAACTACAGAAAATCCATATTTTGAAGTGAATTCTGCGCTTGTTTCCAGATCTACTATATTTGAATTAAAGCCACTGAATAGTTCTAACATAAAGGAACTCATTCTTAGAGCGGTTTATGATAAAGAAAAGGGTATGGGGAGCTTCAATGCTGAAATAACTGATGAAGCTGCCAGCTTTCTTGCGGATATGGCTGAGGGAGATGCGAGAAAGGCTCTTAATGCCATAGAGCTTGGTATTCTTTCTACTGAAAGAAATGAAGAAACAGGAAAAATAGAAATTAATCTCGAGGTTGCTGAACAGTGCATTCAGAGACGTGCTATCCGCTATGACAAAAACGGTGACAACCATTATGATATTATTTCTGCATTTATAAAATCCATGAGAGGCAGTGATCCAAACGCTGCAGTATATTATCTTGCAAAAATGTTATACGCCGGAGAAAGTGTGACCTTCATAGCGAGAAGAATCATGATATGTGCCTGTGAAGATGTTGGAAATGCGGATCCACAGGCTATTCAGGTTGCCACATCCTGTGCTCTGGCTGTTGAAAGAGTAGGAATGCCTGAATCACAGATTATTCTTGCTCATGCAGCAATATATGTTGCGTGCGCTCCAAAAAGTAATGCGGTAGTAAATGCTATATTCAGTGCTAATGATGCAGTAAAACGATATAGTAATGCAGAGGTTCCGCCATATTTAAAAGATGCACATTATTCAGGAGCTGCAGAACTAGGTCATACTGGTTACAAATATGCTCATGATTATCCTAAACACTATGTGCAGCAGCAGTATCTTCCAGATGATCTGAAGGATATGGTATTCTATCAGCCGGGTAATAATGGTTATGAGAATGAAATAAATAAATGGATGGAATATTTACATAACAATGAATAAGTGGTATATTGTTAATTTGTGTTATTGATACCAATATCAATTAATAAAAATTATATAGAAAATGTAGTTATGAAGGAAAATAGTGATAACAAATTAGAGAATAATATCTCAGATGACAAAGCTTCAAATAATACTGGAAAAGCAAAAAGAAGTCTTTTTTCAAGAGTTTTAGCGATTATAGGACTTCTGATTTTTCTTGTGTTATTTGTTCTTTTTGTGTATTTTATTGTATCTGGAAGTGAGTATATCATTCAGATGCTTTTTGTGATTATAATGTACCCATTGATTCTGTATTTGATATCATGGGTAAAAAAAGTATTTGACAGAAAAGAGGAAAAATAATGAAAAGTAAAAAGCCGATAATTGTTTTAGTTATTGTGCTCTGTCTTGCTGCGGCAGCTGGAGTGTTTATCTTTTTATATAATAAGAGGGGTGGTAAGGCAAAAAGTGACAGATTAGTTTATGTAGAAACTGTCAGAACGATCACAGGAGTTCCACTTGGTACTGTCAGTCGATTTATGGGAGTGGTTGAATCGCAGGAAACAAAATCTGTAAAGAAAGAATCAAACCAGTCTGTCAAAGAAATCTTCGTTAAAGAAGGTGACAATGTCAAAGAAGGCGATAAGCTTTTTTCTTATGATACCAGTGAAATGGAAATGACTCTTGAACAGATGAGATTGGAAAGAACGGGTATTCAGAATTCTATAGATGGACACTATGCTTCTATAGAGGATTATAAAGCTCAGAGAGATAGTGCTAAATCTGAGGAAGAGAGACTGTCATATACATCACAGATAAATAGTACATCTGCAACAATAAAAGAAGAGGAATACAATCTTTCTTCTAAGGATCTTGAGATTACAAGGCAGGAAGAAGCGATTAAAAATGCAATAGTAACTTCACCAATGGCTGGAGTTATTAAGAAGATTAATTCTTCTGGAGAAGCATCTTCATCTGATGACGATGATGATTTTGCTCCATATAGTGATTCATCTTCGGATGCTGATGGTTTTATAACAATTATCGCAGAAGGCGATTATAGAATAAGAGGAATAGCTGATGAACTTAATATTCGTCAGTTTACTTCTGGTACAAAGGTTATCCTAAGATCCAGAATTGATGAATCAGTTACATGGAATGGAACTGTTTCAAAAGTAGATCTGGAGCCTAAGAAGAATAATAGTGATTATGGATATGATAGTAGTGGTGGGGAATCCGCTTCAAAATATAGTTTCTATGTTAATCCTGAGGGAACAGATGGAATGATGCTTGGACAGCATTTATTCCTGGAACTTGATAAGGGTCAGAATGAGCAGAAAGAAGGTATTTATCTTCCTTCATATTATCTGATCCAGGATGAAAATGGTTCTTTCTTCGTGTGGAAGAAGGGTAAGGATGATCGTATAGAAAAAACTGAGGTTATCGTAGGTGAATTCGACGAAGAGGAAGAGACTTATGAGATAAAGTCAGGACTTTCTTTGGATGATTATATTGCATTTCCACAGGAAGGTGTAGAAGAAGGATGTCCAACAACTACAAATTATGAAGATATCGAAGAACAGGAAATGGATGATATGTCAGACGAGGAATTCGATGATTCTATGTTAGATGAAATGACTCCTGGTGACTCTGATTTTCTTATTGATCCAAGTGAGATGGATGGTCCGATAATTGATGATCCATCTGGAGAATCATCTGGAGAATCGTCTGGAGAATCATCTGATGGTCCGGTAACTTTTATTGATGATGGTTCAGATGGTGCGGATAGCTTTGGTGGAGACTCTTCTGATTTCGACAGCGATTCGGATTTTGAGTAGGAGGTGTATATAGTATGCCTTTACTTCAATTGAACGCTATTTTTAAAAATTATATACAAGGCGGAAATGATGTTCCTGTTTTAAAAAATATTAACCTTACTATCGAAGAAGGTGAATACGTAGCAATTATGGGACCATCAGGTTCTGGTAAGTCTACGCTTATGAATATCATAGGCTGTCTGGATAAGCCTACAGATGGTAAATATTATCTTGCAGATCAGGATATTGGTTCCCTGAGCGATAGAAAGCTGTCTGATATTAGAAATAAAGAAATCGGATTTGTATTCCAGAATTTTAATCTTATGCCAAGACAATCTGCTCTTCAGAATGTTGAGCTTCCGCTTCAATATGCGCATATTCCGCGAAGGTCAAGAAGACCTTTATGTGAAGAGGCTCTTATTAAGGTTGGACTTGAAGACAGAATGCAGTTTAAGGCAATTCAGCTGTCTGGTGGTCAGAAACAAAGAGTGGCTATAGCAAGAGCTATTGTTAATAAACCAAGAATTCTTCTTGCAGATGAGCCTACGGGAGCGCTTGATTCCAAGTCCGGTATACAGGTAATGGAGCTTTTTAAACAGCTTCATAATGAAGGCTCAACTATTATTATGATTACACATGCTCAGGAGATTGCAGAGCATGCAAATCGTATTATAAAAATATTCGATGGTGAAATAACAAGCGATAGGATAAATGATAATCCTACTCCAGCCGGTGTTGTTTATGTCAGTGCTTCTCAGGCAGTTTCAGCGGGTGATAGTTCGGAAAATGCTCCTCAGAGTCCTATGACTCAAAGCCCAGTGGCTCAAAGTCCAGTGGCTCAGAGTCCAGTAGCTCAGGGACCTGTAGTTCAAAGCCCAGTAGCTCAGAATTCAGAACCTGCTCCTCAGAGACTGGTAGCATCTCAGACGACCTCAGATATCGAGTTGTCTGATGCTGGTAATGAAGAGACAGTTAAGCAACCGATACAGGGACCAGCAGTTAATCAGCAGCCTGTAAAGGGACCAGTAGTAAATCAGCAGCCTGTAAAGGGACCTGTAGTAAATCAGCAGCCTGTAAAGGGACCGGCAGTGAATCAACAGCCTGTAAAGGGACCGGCAGTGAATCAACAGCCGGTGAAGGGACCTGTAGTAAATCAGCAACCTGTAAAGGGACCGGTAGTTAATCAGCAACCAGTAAAGGATGCGGTAGTTTTGGATAAACAGGCGGCAAAGGGACCGGTAGCTCCAACAGAAGGAGGTGCTGAGTAATGTTAAAAAAATTAATAA
>JAILEL010000476.1 GCA_024687845.1 Eubacterium sp. | reverse complement strand
TCCTTATTTTGGCATCTGTCTTGGAATGCAGATTGCAGTTATTGAATATGCGCGAAATGTAGCAGGACTTACTGATGCATGCTCAGGCGAATTCCATGATGCAACAGATATTAAGGTTATAGATTTTATGCCAGGACAGTCAGACAGTGTAGACAAGGGAGGCACTCTGAGACTTGGAAGCTATCCTTGTGTTATAACACCTGGAACACTTATGGAAAAATGTTATTATCCATCAGGAGTTAAGTCTGGTGAAACTATGCAGATATCCGAGCGCCATAGACATAGATATGAGTTTAACAATGAATATAAGGGTGTACTTATAAAAGCAGGACTTGTTATATCTGGACAGTCTCCGGACGGAGAACTTGTAGAAACAGTAGAAGTACCGGATAATACATTTTATATAGGCGTACAGTTCCATCCGGAGTTCAAGTCACGCCCGAACAGGCCACAGCCAATATTCCGTAAGTTTATTGAAACGTCACTTGCCTGCAAATAGTGTTTATTGTAGAGTGTTAGGTGTACAATGTTTTTAGTACATAAGGGGATTCTCTAGATAGAAACTCAAGAAAAATGGGAAAAAGGGGAATAATATGACTTATTCAGAAAAAGAAATAATGGAATATATAGAGGAAGAGGATGCGAAGTTTATCAGACTAGCATTTCGTGACGCCTATGGTATTCAAAAAAATATATCAATAATGCCAAGTGAGATTCATAAGGCTTTTAAGGATGGCATTATGATCAATGCCAGAGCTATAAGAGGCTTTGAAGGTTGTGAAGAGGGAATATTGTATCTGAAACCAGACCCGGATACTCTATCTGTTCTTCCATGGAGACCGGATTCAGGAAGGGTTCTCAGAATGTTCTGTGATGTATGCCTGGCAGACGGAACACCTTTTGAAGCGGATACCAGAAATATACTTAAAGATGCTGTTAGGGCTGCTGAGGAAGCTGGTATAGAATTCAGATTCGGTTCGGAGATGGAATTCTATCTTTTTAAGACGGATGATGAGGCCAGACCGACCAAGATTCCTTATGATGAAGCCGGTTACATGGATATTGCACCTCTCGACAGAGGAGAGAATATCCGTCGAGAGATATGCCTTACTATAGAGGAAATGGGGCTGACTCCGGAACGTTCTCATCATGAGAGAGGCCCAGGACAAAATGAGATAGATTTTCATTATGGAAAACCACTAAAAGCTGCTGATCAGATGACTACATTTAAAATGGTTGTTGCTACAGTAGCCGATAGAAATGGTCTTTATGCTGATTTTTCACCTATGCCGCTGTCGGATAAGCCGGGAAATGGATACCATATCAATATTTTTGCACAAAATAAAAATGGTGAGGATGTTGTAAAACAGGCAGCTGCCGGGATACTTGAAAAGATTAAGGATATAACTATATTCCTTAATCCAACAGATTCCTCTTATAACAGATTTGGTACCGGAACTGCACCAACTAAGGTTAACTGGTCCAATATGGGCAGATCTGAGCTGATGTATATTAATGACAAGGAGAAGCAGCCACGTGTTGAACTTCGTTCACCGGATGCTCTTAGTAACCCTTATCTTGCGTATGCACTGCTTATATATGCAGGTCTTTATGGAATTAAGAACAATCTGTCACTTCCTGAAGAAATGGACGGTGAGAGCAGCCTCCTTCCAAAATCCAGAAAAGAAGCTATTAAGTATGCAGAAAGCAGTGACTTTATTAAGTCTATTTTACCTAAATCTATTATTGATAAATATCTATAGAAAGGCTCTGAGGTTATATGAGTACGAGAAATTCAGATAGGTATTCGATACTGATGGTATCATCATCTGAACAATTTAATATTCTCGCAGAAAAGGCTCTTCCGACTAATACCTTTGATGTTATTGAAGTGCGAAAAAGTGCATCCGCTGCAAGACGTGAACTTCTTGTCAGAGATTATGATATTATTCTGATTAATTCTCCGCTTAGCGATGGTATGGGTACTGATTTTGTAATGGATATTGTAGAGAAAAAAAGTTCTGGTATAATACTTATTGTTCCTAATGAGATCCATAATGATGTGATGAACCATATGATCAGCTATGGTGTGATAACCATTCCTAAACCATTTAGAAAGAGCGAACTGGAAAGAAGCGTGAAACTGCTGCTTGCACTTAATAAGAGGGTAAAGCTTTTGCGAAAACAGGTACGTACTCTTGAAGATAAGATGGATGAACTGAAGGTTGTAAGCCGTGCTAAGATCGTGCTTGTGGAACGTGGGATGTCCGAGGAGGAAGCACACGAATATATAATCCGCGAGGCGATGAACAGTGGTCTCACAAAGAGGCAGGTTGCTGAAGATATTGTCGGATGATTCATCAGGAACAGAGATTAACTGGAAATGGAGAAATTCTGCTGATGAGATTATTGTTTATAAGACATGGTGATCCGGATTATGAAAATGATACACTGACTTCGAAAGGACATCGGGAAGCAAAACTGCTGTCTGATATTATTAGTGACTATAACATAGATGATGTGTATCAGTCGCCTCTTGGAAGAGCCAGAGCTACTGCTGAATATAGTTGTAATGTTATTGGTAAAATACCTGTTACGAAGGATTGGCTGAGGGAGTTTCCTGCCGAGATTGATCCCAATATTTCAGAAGAAGCAAGGAAGGCTTATGCTAATGAACTGATAATGAACGAAGAGACAGGAAAGTACCAGAAACGTATTCTGTGGGATGTTTTGCCTTCATACTATATGGATCATCCTGAGATTTTTGATAGATACGCATGGAGAGAATCAGAGCTTGTTAAATCTTCGAATATGATAGAGCTTTACGATAAAGCTGTAGAAAAATTTGGTAAACTTCTGGATTCTTATGGCTATATAAAGTCTGGTACTGCATTCAAGGTGAGAGAAAATAATGAGAAGACGATAGCATTCTTCTGTCATTTTGGTATTACATCTGTACTTGTTTCATATCTGTGGAATGTCTCTCCTTTTGTATTATGGCAATTTGGAGCGTTCGCACCTACTTCAGTTACAGAAATAGTGACTGAAGAAAGAGAGAAGGGGATAGCTACCTTCAGAACTCTGAGGATGGGTGATACTACACATCTAAGCTTAGGAGGAGAAGCTCCTTCATTTTCGGCCAGATTCTGCGAACGATTTGAGAATGAAGATGAAAGACACTAATAATAAAATAAAATAATAATCAAAAAAATTATTAAAAAACGTATTGACAAAGAAAAAACATAAGAGTATCATAACGAACAGTGAAAGACAAAGGCGTCTTAGAGAATTAACTCTAAGGCGCCTTTTTGTGTTCTTAAATATGTAAATGAATAAAACATAGGAGGATATATAAAAATGGCAAAGACAAATGTACCTGAACTTTTTGGTTCCCTTGTATTTGATGAAAGAGTAATGAGATCAAGACTATCTGATGATGTGTATGCATCACTCAAGAAAACCATCGATGAGAATGCAAGACTTGATGAGCATGTTGCTGATGCTGTAGCTGAGGAGATGAAGAGCTGGGCTATTGAAAATGGAGCTACACATTATACACACTGGTTCCAGCCACTTACTGGAGTAACAGCTGAGAAGCATGACAGCTTTATCAGTCCATCACCTGATGGTGGAGTACTTATGGAGTTCTCAGGAAAAGAGCTTATTAAGGGAGAGCCGGATGCTTCCTCATTTCCTTCAGGAGGACTCAGAGCTACATTTGAGGCAAGAGGTTATACAGCATGGGATCCAACCTCCTTTGCATTTATAAAAGATCATACACTTTGTATTCCTACAGCATTCTGTTCATACTCAGGAGAAGCTCTTGATAAGAAAACTCCACTTCTCAGATCAATGCAGGCAATTAACAAACAGGCAAAGCGTGTTCTGAAGCTTTTTGGAAATGATGATGTGAAGTATGTAAGAACAAGTGTAGGACCTGAGCAGGAATATTTCCTTGTTGATAAGGAGGTCTGGAATAAGAGACCTGATCTGAAATATACAGGAAGAACACTTTTCGGTGCTATGCCACCTAAGGGACAGGAAATGGATGACCATTACTTTGGTGTTATTAAGCCAAGAGTATCTGAGTTCATGGAAGACCTTAATAATGAGCTGTGGAAGCTAGGAATCCTTGCTAAGACAGAGCATAACGAAGTTGCTCCTGCACAGCATGAGCTTGCACCTATATATTCAACTACAAATGTTGCAACAGATGCTAATCAGCTTACGATGGAGATTATGAAGAAGGTTGCAGCACGTCATGGTATGGAATGTCTTCTGCATGAGAAGCCATTTGCAGGAGTAAACGGTTCAGGAAAGCATAATAACTGGTCAATCGGAACAGACACTGGAATAAACCTTCTCTCTCCTGGAAAAACTCCTTACGAAAATGCTCAGTTCCTGCTTTTCCTCTGTGCAGTAATTCAGGCAGTTGATGATTATCAGGATCTGCTTCGTCTCTCAGTAGCAACTGCAGGAAATGATCACAGACTTGGAGCAAATGAAGCACCACCAGCTATCATTTCTATCTTCCTTGGAGAAGAGCTTACAGCTATCCTTAATGCTATCAGAGAGGATAAGCCATACGAGGGAACAGAAAAGGTTGTTATGAAGCTTGGAGTTCACAGCTTACCAAGATTCAGCAGAGATACAACAGATAGAAATAGAACCTCACCATTCGCATTTACCGGAAATAAGTTTGAGTTCAGATCTCTTGGTTCTTCCAATAGTATTGCATGCTGTAACATTATGCTTAATGCTGCAGTTGCTGAAAGTCTTCGTCAGTATGCAGATGAGCTTGAAAAATCAGATAACTTTGAAGAAGACCTTCATAAGCTGATCAAGAGAGTCATCACAGACCATCAGAGAATCCTTTTCGATGGAAATGGATACGGAGAAGACTGGGTTAAGGAAGCAACAGAGGTAAGAGGTCTTTCTAATCTTAAGACTACAGCAGATGCTATGCCACACCTTCTTGATGAGAAGAATAAGGAAATGCTTATGTCTCATAAGGTATTTACAGAGGCAGAGCTTGAATCAAGATGTGAGATAATGCTTGAAAATTACGTAAAGCAGGTAAATATCGAAGGCCTTACAATGGTAGATATGGTTCGTAAGAACTATCTTCCTGCTATTGAAAGATATCTCTACAGACTTGCTGAAACTACAAGGCTTATGAGAGAAGTAAGTCCTAATGTAAAATGTAATTATGAAGTATCTACAATGGAGAGACTTTCAGAGCTTACAGATTACATTTTAGATGCTGTTGTAAA
>JAILEL010000413.1 GCA_024687845.1 Eubacterium sp. | reverse complement strand
TATATTCCGCCATCTTATGATCATTTATTAAATCATTTTTATTAACTTTAATCTCTATTCCTCTTAAAGTTATATCTTCAGTATTCTCAGTAGAGAATGTTTCAGCACATAACAGATCAATTCTTCTTCTATGACGTGAAGTACCAGTATTAACTGAAAACTCAGTAAAACTTTTATATGTATTATCAAAATGCTGTTTTTCTATTTTGCTTGGAAGCCAATCAGACTTTCTGAGTGCTATAACAATATCTGCTGCAGTTATATTTTCTTCATTTTCTGTTCTATCCTTTGCTTCTATTCTGTTATGCCTGGTTGCAGATTCATCTTTATCAGATTTTTCCTTTTTAGCTTTTGCCGCTGCTCTAAGATCACTTCGCTTCAGCTCTCCCCTAATAACTTTATCAATAAGCTTATCCATTTCCACAGCATTTTTTCCTGCTATAACCTCACACAGATTAATCGAATCCGGAGATACAGAAATATTTTCTAAACCCACGAATTTTTTTCCATTTTCTTCAAGCCGCTGCGCATACTCACGAATTACATTTCCGGCTTTTTTTCTACTCCACAACAGACTTACATGGACGTGCATTTCATCAGCAAAAGTATTTACCCAAGCTGTAAATGATTTTATTTCAGGTCTTTGTAAATACAATTTTTCTCTTTCTACAAGTTCCATCAAGTTTGATATCTCGATCCAATTACTCTTGTCAATATTGACACAGTTAGATAACTGCTCTTCTATATCTTCTAATTTATTTACTTCACCATTTATAACCTGCATATAAAAAATCCCTTCTTAACACATCAATACTATAGCGTGCTACAGTATTATAATAACAAATAGTCTGAACTATATCAAGTTTCCAAACAAGTAATATACGGTCATGAAAAGAAAAAGGCAGGGCGCTTTGTACCTTGCCTTTTTACTTATATAACTGTGCAAACATCCAAACTATATATATCATACCACCTACAATGGTAACTGCCATAACTAATGCCGTTACGATAGTTTGAAGAACATTCCTTCTAGTTTCTACATCATCCCACATAATAATGCTTCGCAATACTATGTATCCAATAAATACCAGAAGTGCAACCCCTACTATATTAAATGGAGCCGATATTATAGTAGAGACACCTATGAGAATAACTGCAACTTGTAAAGTGATGCTGTCCCATAATTCTATTCTTGCCCAGTATTCAATCAGAGATCCAATAATTTTATAAAACAGCAGCCATATTATTAAGGCAATTATGCCTAATAATACTACTCCTATTATGATCACACTTACTATTTTGGCTGCTATTTCATTAGGTATAAGTTCTCCAAGTTTTCCAACTGTCACCGCTGTAAGCCATATACCCTTTGCAGGTAGAATAAATATATTCTTAATAATATTCAGTACCGCTTCAAAATATTCCAGATACCTATCGTTATATATGAACGCATGGACTACTCCAAATACCATAAGGAACATAAGCATTCCGTAGTATTTAAAATCATGAAACTTGTGCCATGATTCATACTTTGAATCATAATCTTGTTCAAGTTCTTTTGCCTTCTGAAGGTAATTTAATTCAGCATTCTTCTTATCTTCTTCTGTCATTCTCCTTGCAGCAAATCTGATTTCACTACTTATATTGTTCTCTCTTTCTGCAACATCTCGTTCTCTTCTGATTATCTCAGGAATAAGCCTGTCATACAGTTTCTTATTCTCTTCAGCCTTTTTTTCTTTTTCTTTAACGCGCGACTCCCGAGTCTCTAGCTTCGAAATCATCCCATTGATCTGGTTCTGCTTCAAGTTTAGCTCGTTTAGCTTCAAGTCGCTTTTGCTCATTGTCTCGATCTGCTCGCTCAACTGTCGAACTGTTAGCTTTAGACTTTGATTCTTGGATGACAGCTCCAGTATCTGCTGATTCTGCTCTTGCACCATCGATAACAGATCTTGCTTTTCTGATGATATCTGCTGTAACTGGTCCACCTTCTCCTGCAAACGCTGGTTGCAGTCCTGGCGAACCTCTTCTATCGCTTGTTGCACCATCTGCTTCTCTTGTTCCGTCATACTTACCACCCTTTACAAGACCATCTAAGAAGTCCTTTGTATCCTCAATACTTTCTACAACCTTATCTTTAATTGCTTCAATCCTATCTTTTAATACCTCTATCTTTTCTTTACAGAATTC
>JAILEL010000407.1 GCA_024687845.1 Eubacterium sp. | reverse complement strand
AACCTGAAAAATCGAAATTCATATTCTGTAGCTTATCGGCTTGTAGTAGACAATCAGGTTAAAAATATTCGTCATACGGAAATAATGGCCAAGGATAAAAAGCATATTATTGTCTGTATAAAAAATATTGATAATGAAGTGAAAGAAAAGCTGGCTTTTCAGGAAAGTCAGGAGAAGAGTGTTACTTATACAAGAATAGCTGAAAGTCTCGCATCACATTATGATCTGATTTACTATGTAGATGTCGCAACATCCTATTATATTGAGTTCTCATCGCAGAAAATATATGGTGAACTGGAAATACAGGAAGAAGGGGAAGATTTCTTTAATGTTTCTATAAAAAATGCTGATAAGATTGTTTTCCCTGAAGATCGTGAAAGAATCAAACTATTTATTGATAAAGATAACCTGATATCACAGCTTGATAAAAGAAAGCAGCTGGTAGAGGATTATCGTATGGTTATTGACGATAATAAACCTCAATACACTCGAATGACTGTAATGTGGTCTTCGGATAGAAGCCATTTAATCATCTGTATTGAAAATCGTGAAGAAGATGTCAAGAAAGAAAAAGAACATCTTCAGGCACTATCCATGGCAAATGAGATGGCGCGACGTGACGAGCTTACTGGGGTAAAGAATAAGACTGCTTATCAGGAGGCTGAGAAAGATCTTCAGAGATTGGTAGAAGATAAATCAGATACGCCTTTCGGAATTATTATTTGTGATATAAATGGTCTTAAAATAATAAATGATACTCAGGGGCATAAAGCTGGCGATGAGTATATTAAATCCTCTTGTAGAATGATATGCAAGATATTTAGTCACAGTCCTGTATTTCGTGTGGGCGGTGATGAGTTTGTTGTAATTCTTAAGGGACAGGATTTTGACAATCGAATTGATCTTCTTGCTACAATCAAAAGAAAATCTGAAGATCATGTAAAACTTGGTGAAGGAGCTGTAGTTGCTGCTGGCCTTGCTGAGTTTCAGGCGCTTAAAAATGATACAGTAGAATCTGTTTTTAATCGTGCGGATGAACAGATGTATGAAGACAAAGCACATCTGAAAGAGATAAAACTACTTCAGGAAAGTCGTGTATTAAAAGATAAGGCTAATGTAAAAATTATTACAGATGAGAGACGTAAGAAACTGGATGCGCTCTATAAATCATTTGAAATTGTATCTGAAGGAACTTACGTTTATCTATGTGACATGAAATATGATTTTTCAAAATGGTCCAAAAGTGCAGTAGACAGATATAATCTTCCTTCGGAATATATGTATGGAGCAGGTGATATCTGGGAAAACAATATTCATCCTGAAGATAGAGAGGCTTATCGTAAAGGAATAGATGAGATATTCTCTGGAAACGCATCAGGTCATGATATGCAGTACCGCGCAAAACGACCAGATGGAGAGTATGATGTCTGCACATGCCGTGGTGTTGTTATAAGAGATCCGGATGGAAATCCAGACTATTTTGCTGGTACAATACGTAATCACGGACTTCAGGGACATATAGATACACTTACAGGACTTAGAAACCAATATGGATTTTTTGAGGATCTGGATGTATGTATTAGAAGAAATAGTGAAATAAATGTTACTCTTGTCGGAATCAGTCGTTTTTCTGAAATAAATGAAATGTATGGTTATCATTTCGGAAATCGTGTTCTTCAGTTTTTTGCAAGAAAGCTTTTTGAAACAGTCGGAAATACCGGACATAGTTATCGTATAGATGGTACCAAGTTTGCAATCATTAGTAATTCATTATCAATTCAGGAAATTCATGAAAAATATAGAGAATTCCGCTATTTCTTCAGGGGTCAGTTCCAGATGGAAGGAAAGAAAATTCTACTTGATATAAACAGCGGTGTTCTGAAACTGGATCATTTTGATTTTGATTCCCAGACGGTTTATGCATGTCTTAATTTCGCTTATGGAGAATCGAAAGTTAATAAACAAGGTGAGATGGTAGAATTCCATAATGATCTGAATGAGGAAAACCGACAGAGACTTGAGAAGCTGCATGCTATCCGTGCATCAATTATGCAGGGATATAAAGGATTTTTCCTTCTCTATCAGCCGGTGGTTGATGCAAATACAGAGCAACTTATAGGTTCAGAAGCTTTGATCCGTTGGAAGAATGATACATATGGAATGGTTCCACCTGATCAGTTTATACCGCTGCTTGAATCAGATCCGCTGTTTCCTCGTCTTGGTGAATGGATCATAAGAGAGGCAATAATTTCTGCAAAGAAAATACTTAAGAAATGCCCACACTTTGTTGTGAATGTAAATCTTTCTTATACACAGCTGGAACGTCCGGATTTTGTAGATGTGGTATTTCGAATTCTTGAGGAAATAAATTATCCTCCGGAACATTTATGTTTTGAAGTTACTGAACGTTGCCGTCTGCTTGATATGGATCTGCTGAAAAATGTTATAGCTAATCTTAAAGCAAGAGGAGTACTGATTGCTCTGGATGATTTTGGAACAGGATTTTCTTCGATGGAA
>JAILEL010000341.1 GCA_024687845.1 Eubacterium sp. | reverse complement strand
TTGAAACAAGCAGTACATAATTTGAGAATTCTTTTTTTACTAAACTGTTACAAATAAAAATAACAGGTAAAAATGCAAATAAAAAAATCGATGAACTAAAAACCATATATCGATACTCTCTAGCCCTTCTAAATCAAGTTTATTGCCACCATGCAACCTCTCAGCAATATAAAATATCAATACCCTTACCACATTGATAATAGTGATAAACATTCCATCATTGGCTTTATCCGGCGTCTCTCCTAAGCAAATGAATCTACATTGGCCCTGTAGTAACGAAGAAAACTATCTACAAACAACGCACGCCAAAAATTCATGCCCTGACGCATATTGGTATTCAGGTCGATGTGATATACATTACACATGGTAATGAACAGGCCTAAACATATCAAGAAATATGGAAATCTATCCTTCCATCCCAATTTTTTCATATAAACCTCTCAGTTCAATCGGAGATATAATCTTCCAACTCTCAATATCGTCATACCTCCACGGTGTCATCCAACCCACAGGATCCTTATTTAAAATAGATAGTTATTTGATCCACTCCCAATTATCCAAGTCAAAAATATCATCATGAACAGAAATCCAATGCTGCCCCTCTTTATCATAGGTAATTGCTTCCGGTTCCTCTAGTTCAATACCGCCTGGGAAAATAATAACCTGATCATGAGAAAACTTTTCTGAGCTATCAAGCGGAACACCTGTATATGGATTAATCGGGTTATCAATAATACCTGCAGCAACTAACGATGGAGTATCCGCATTAGTCATAAATTTACGATCTTCAGTAATAGCTCCGTGGGCATTAAAATCCTTCACCATAAGAACGGGGTTTAATTGCAAAACATCACATTTATCATCCAAACCATAAGGATCATCTATCATCAAATCAGGAAATTCATAAGTAGGTCGACCATGATCCGCAACTATTATAATTCTTGTATTATCGTAAAGATTATTCTCTCTAAGAAAATCAAAATAATCCGCAAGTCTCAAATACGCGGAGACATTACTGTGATAATAACATCTATCCATGTTCAGATTAATCCTGTTCCCGAAATCATCCTCTCTATAATATTCGCTTTCATCCTCCACATTAGTTAACATATTCTGATCTTTGTCATAATCCGGCAGGCTCAGACGTATAGGTTCATGGGATGTTTCGTTATTTAATAATAACAACGTATTAACGTCATCCGTGGTTATTTCAGTTAAGGTCGGAAGCTTCCTTAAAACGCTCACAGCTTCAAAATATCTGGATTGTCCACCGGACAGTTTCAGCAAACCATCCGAAGAATAATACCTTCCGGCATCATATACTTTAGACTGAAGAATCACCGGCATACTTTTCATCAGGGAATACATAAAAAATGCACGCTGTCTGTTACTTTCATATTTATCCACCCCTTCTGTATAATATCCCATCGTATTTATCGCTTTGACATTGGAAATGTCATTAAATGCCGAAGGATCGGAAATTTTTTGAAAACCGGCATAGGGTATGTCACACGCAGTCACTTCGTAACCGTTATCCGAAAACAACCTTGCCAGCATCGTGTCTGCCTCATACCGCTTTTCCTCCTGATTTTTAGTAAGATCCAAATCAGCAACAGAAGGAACATATTCATATCCTCCCCAAACTCCTTGTGAACCTACAGATGTAAATCTTCCAAATGACACAGTATTGGGATAGAAAACAAACCCATCAAACTTTGCTTTTAGCTCTGGTTTTTCATGTAATATATAAGGGACGTATGCTCCAATAGCTGCATCCAAACAGATAACCATAACATTCTTTCCTGTCTTGCTAAGTCTAAAAATAGGTTCATCCTGATCTCTGTTAATCTTAACTGAAGAGGCCAAAGTTTCGGTGGAACGCAGTATGCTCACGCAGTCTCTTAATGAGATTATAATCATAGCTGAGGAGAGCATCATAATCCCAGTTTTCATTATTCTTTTTTTATACTTCCATAACAGTATTCCGCCAATTATAAATACAATTACAATCAAAAAGTTTATTATCTTCTCCGTACACTCAAAAAAAATATAATTATTCTGATACAACAAATCAGCAGAAACAATACCCAACTTTTTACCAAAAAACATATAATTAATAACAGCTGTACATCCCCATATAGAGAGGAACATACATATCCATTTTCTAACCTTTGATATACTTAACAAATAAAAAACAGACATCCATACCATAAAATACCCTATAGCAATACATAAGGTACTTGCAATGTAGTGTATCGGATGTTTGTAATCACCCATCAAAATAAATTCCAACGGAGATGCTGCTACCAGCGCTGATGGTATCGTAAGTCCGAATAGCATAGTAAGGCAGATCTGCGCAGGAATTATGTCACCAAACCCAACCACATCCTCCTTTCGGTTGGATTTAATCGTCACCTTTATTCCAATAAGCTTCATCACTATGTTCTTGCAAAATGAAAATAAATTATTCAGTGTCCAATAAAACACCAGTCCTGAAGGACTCCCATAGAGAAGGAATAAGAACAATACCGCCAATCCATATGTCTGCAACTTACTTTTAAGCGGAAACCCCTTTAAATATATTAAGCTTGATAATACATTAATTAAAGTCATCAACAACGGCAGGATATTAATACTTTTGCCGAAAAGATTGATCAGGCCATCCGGTTTGCTTAAATCCTTCAGAATTCCAAACGATTCACCGGAGAGAATATCCAAACTACTCAAAAAATGAAATGCTGCAATAAAGAATGGAATCTGAAGAAAAACAGGCAACATCCCACGTAACGCATATAAAGGATGATATCCTACCTCTTTGTAATAGGTAGACAATATCATATAACGTTCATCACCTCTAAAAGCGTTATGTATCCTTTGGATATACGGCTTCATGTGCTCCTGTTTTTTTCGCTCATCTTCCTGCGCCGCATCCGCCCTTCTGTATATCGGCAAGATCAAAACATTAATCACCAAACTGACCCCTATAATGGCCATGCCTGAACTTCCGAATACTCGATACAAGATCACAAAAATTATTTCTACGATCAACTCTATTGGTTTTATAAAAATATCATAAAGATATACCATTTTAATTACCTGCTTTACCCAATCACTGTCCTAATTAATCTCTTCTTGCCATAAATAATCCAGTAGCCCTACTCACTATGCTGGAGGCAATCATAAACAAAACTTAATAGAGCTCACCCCACGCGTAAAAACCAAATACAAAATCGAAGAACCAAAAACCGTAAACCAATTCTATCCGTTCTTCCACCAAAAGAATTTTTAGTTATCAAAGATTTGCACAGCTATTATGGTCTTAATTCTGTCCAGTTATCAGCTTCATAAACATTATCTGTAACATGAATCCATTTTTGTTCATCTTCATAGCTGTATTCATATTCATCTCCTGGTATCAGGCCAAAATCAGATGTCTTTAATATGAACAATCCATCTTTTTTTCTGTCACTACTAATAGGATTACCTGTGTACGGATTCACGGGATTTCTTATTACGTCTTTCATTGCTATAGTCGGAGTATCCGCATTACTCATTAACTCATCCGAAACACTAAACCCGTGCGCATTAAAATCCTTAACCATCAAAGTACAACTTAGCCCTTCCATATCCGCAATGTCAGGATTACCGTATCCTGGGAACTCCCCCAATGGTTTCCCATGATCTGAAACAACTATTATTTTTGTATTGTCATACACACCCTGCTTTTTAAGAAACTCAAGATATCTCTCAATCTGAAGACACGCTGCCATATTAACATGATAATAAGAAGGCTGTGCTTCATCCGTAGTGAGATCAAAAGTATTCCCCTCATCATCCGTTCGAAATCCCGGATCTTTATCTCCTTCCGTTGTCTGATTACTCGGCTCATATTCCGGAAGCCTTAAAGTCATAGTATCATGAGCAATATCATTATTGATTATGAGAAACGTATCTGTATTTTCGTCCGTTATTTCCGTTAATTCATCTAACCTATGCAACACAACATATGCTTCCATAAAAGAAGATGAATACAAACTTCCAAGATTTGATACACCTCTAGATGAAAAATACCTTCCTCCGTCATATATCGTAGTCTGAGCAAACAAAGGCGTAATCTTAAAAATGCTATACCAAAACATATTTCTTTGTCTTACTTCTTCTGCATCTTTAAGGACTCTGTCATCCATGTAATAACCCTCAGTCCTATATCCTTTTATTCCAGTCAAGCCCTCGTAAATAGACATGTCCGGGACATCCTGATATCCTGCATAAGGAATATCACACAAAGATACTTCCCAACCCTCTTTAGCAAAAATCATTGGCATCACCGTGGTATACTCATAATTTTTTTCTTCCACAGTAACATCACTTCTCATATTTGAATAATACGGTATATACTCATACCCTCCAAGCATTCCAGGAGATCCTATAGCAGTGTTGCTTCCACATGATAGTGTATTCCGATAATACACGAAACCATCAAATGTATCTTTTAGCTCCGGTTTCTCAGCAAATATATATGGGACATATAGTCCTACCATGGCATCTATACTGAAAATGATGACATTTTTCCCTGATCTGCTAAGTCGAAACAAAGAAGAAACGTCTTGCGATTGCCCTGTCATAAGATATGGATTAGCGGAAATATCCTCGTTGATCACAAATATATCGCGTCCACTTACTATCAGCAACGCACCTGCAAGCACAATATACAGTTTACCTATTAACGAAGAGATCTTCCTCTCCATAAAAATCACTATGAAACTAATCAATATAATAATCATTATATTAACCAGTTTCTCATACCTCGTAAAATGTGGAAATACCGAAAAAAATAGATCTTCGTTTATTATCCCCAGATTCCTTCCAAAAAACATATAATCGGTAACCGCGACCACTGATATAATCTTAAAAAGAATTTGAAACACCTTTTTCATCTGATCTGACGAAATGAAGTAAAACACAGAACTCCATATCAGAAAAAAACCTGCCGACACTAAAAATGTATTAAAAACATAATGTAGCGGGTTAATTGGATTAGCAGTAACAACAAATTCTGTGGCAGATGACGAAATAAGAGCAGAAGGTATAGCAAGTCCCACGAGAACCGTCAATAATAACTGCGTAGGGAACATCCCTTTGATCCATTTAGAATGCGTACCAACTTTTACACCTCTTCCTTCTTTTTTCCTTGTCGGAAGAAACTTCATAATAATATTCTTACCCAATGAAAAAATATTATTAAGCGTCCAATAGAAAACAAGTCCGGAGGGACTATCATACAACAAGATCAAAAATATGAAAGCCAATACATATGTCTGAAACTTGCTTTTTGCAGGATAACCTTTAAGATATATTACGGCTGAACCCAAATTGATGAGAGTCATAAGTATGGGTAAAAGGTTTAATGAAATATCACTTAACTCTATCAAAGCATCCGGCTTGCTAAGATTGCCTATAGGACCCAGAGATGCTCCGTTAAGATCCTTTAGATTCGACAAAAAATGATATGCAGCAATAAAAAATGGCACTTGGAACAGTGTGGGTAACAATGTTCTAAGGGCATTGAGTGGCTTATATCTCATTTCCCGATAATACGCCTGAATGATCATAAATCTTTCATCACCTGAAAAAGATCTGTTTATATGATCAAGCCATCTTTTCATTTTATTCTGTTTTTCATTTTCAACAGCTTGAATGGCATCAGCTCTCATGTAAATGGGAAGCACGAGAAAATTAACCACAAGACTGACGCCTATTATCACCAGCCCCGGGTTGTTGATAATCCTCTTAAGTAAAACATAAACAAACTCAAGTACGTACTCTATAGGAATAATAATCAGATTGTAAAAAACAATCCCCATGAATGATCACCTCATTTACTACCTTCAATAAGCACTAATTGTACCACCTAAATCCAAATAAATCATAAAATAATGCTCTACTTGCACCCCTTACAAACGTCGACTATAATCTCCGAAGGGGAGTAATTATATCCCTTATTGATTTTATTAATACCGGATGAAAAAATTCCTCTTCATTACTCGACATTTATAGCCAATTCAATCCGGCTTTATTTCAGATTTATAATTTTCTTTTTACTATGCATATAGAAGATATTAATAATAGAAATAAAAATATCAAAGTATTCATATACTGTGTTTTATCAGCATTTGCAGTACTTTTTTTTGCCACCAAGACATCTCCGGCGTATCCTTTTCAAGACGGAGTTGATGCCAATACTTTTTTTTCGGTTGGAAAATCTTTGTTCAACGGTAAAATCCTTTATAAGGATATCTATGAACACAAGGGACTTATTCTCTATTTATTATATGGAGTTGCTTATCTGATTTCACATGAGACGTTCATTGGTATTTTCTTGCTCGAACTTCTGTGTGGTACATTTACATTATGGTACTCATGGAAAATCGTCGGTCTTTATGAAAAGAAAGCCTTTCTTTTTTTGTTGCCATTATTTGGATGTGCTTTATGGTCGGGTGACGCTTTTTCTTATGGAGGACAGCCGGAAGAATTGGTTCTTCCCGTGCTCATGTGGGGATTATACACTTTTCTTGCGCTGGGAAAGAAAATCTACACTGCCACAACTGTAAATGAAGAAACTATTGATGCGCATATTTACGAATTGCCGTTAGCAAAAGTTTTT
>JAILEL010000302.1 GCA_024687845.1 Eubacterium sp. | reverse complement strand
ATGCTGTTTAAAGATTAAAAATCGGTGTACTTATATGGAGGTATCTATTCATGAGAAGTAATGAAGAGAGGCTTCAGCTCCTTCATAAACGTTCGAAGAAGCTGAGGGAAGAAAAGGACAAGAAAATATTACTTCTTTATGGCACTATCTGTTCCGTACTATTAGTGGCACTTTTTTCAGTGACTATGGAGCTCAAAGGACAGCCATCAGGGACTGCATATGGTCTTTTCACCGGATCATCGCTTCTTTCAGAAGCAGCAGGCGGTTATGTGATGGTGGCAGTAACGGCATTTATGCTTGGAGTCGTAATAACAGTCATGTTGAAGAAATATCTGAGCATTAAGAAACGGAAAAAGTCTGAAGAGATGTCTTCGGAAGGTAAAAAATGATTTATAGGATGAGAAGAGGAGGATATTAAATATGAGACGAGGCACGAAAAGAGCATTGTCCTTTATGCTCGCAACGGCAATGGCATTTGCCGTCTTGTCAGGCACGAAGGGCGGACCCGGAAAAGGGCAGGTCGAAGCGGCAGGCAAAAAGGATGACTTTGGGATTAGTATTGAACAGTCAGGAGACTTCGACAAGAATGACGGAAAGAACCCATACGGAAATGGCATCCAGACATTTAATACTAAATCAGAAGCTTTTATATGGAAACAGGATGAGGATAAACTAAATGGATCTACGTTCAACTATACAAAAACCAGTGAGTTGGATGGGAAAGAAGTAGGTAATCTGAATAAAAATAAGTATAGTACGAGTGTGACGGGTGGCTCAGGAAGGTATAGATATGTAAGTACTAAAGGCTATGACCCATATAAGACAGGTCATAATAATATGATAGCAATGGTTGGTTGCGACTATGGCAGTGAAAGTGATCTTGTAGTGGCTCGTTATAATGCTGCAGGCGGTGGTTCAATCTCAAAATCCTTTAGTTTGAAATATGACAGAAAAAATGATGATGACTGGCTGGGTTCAGTACCACAGTGGGCTTATACGAATTATTTTACATTGACTACGGGAGATTTTGATGGTGATGGTAAGGATGAGATAGCAGTTTATGTACCACAAGCGAAGGAACCTTATATAGCAATTCTTAATGGAACTAATTTAAATGAGATAAGAAGAATATGGGTTTCAAATTTTATGGGATCAGATGGAGCTGAACTTTCTTATGAATACAGTTTAGATTCACGGACAGCGCGCTCGACTATTCAGATATCCATGGATGCGGCTGATGTGGATCGAGATGGCAAGGATGACCTAGTTGTTGTCGGTTCTTATGCTGACCTTGTGGATGACAGTACAAGTGATGACATCACAGAAAGAAGTTCTGTTTTTGCATGTTATCTTGGAGCGGATCCTAATTCACGTATCGAAAAAGAAACACTTAATATGAAGAATACTGGAACTGATGATGAGAAAGGTAAATTCATCAGAACTGCAGCAGTTTCAGCCGGTGATATTGACTTTGACGGATTTCCTGAAATAGTAATTGCCGGAAATTACAGTTCAACTGATGATGAAGATGCTGAGGGTGAAGATCAGGATAGTTTAGATGGTAAAAATTATGCTTTAGTAACTTATGATTATAATCCAGATGCAACTAATAATGAAGATAAGCTGACACATTCAACTGCTGTTACGGTAGCTATGAATGCTTTCACAGATGATGGATTCTACAGGCATCATGGTGCATTGGGTGACTGGATTCAGAAGGTTCCGGCACTTACATGTGTGGCTGCAAATGGTATGAATGCAGCCGATAGTATATTTTTATCAGGAACATTTTACAGTTATGTAAAAGGAACATGGAGTAAGGATTACACCGTGGATTTTTGCGAAAAATCTGATAATGCAATAGGAGGTTATGTTCTTACAAACACTTGGATTGATCAGTGTGTAGCAGGCAATTTCGATGAAAATGATCTTGGTTGTGAGCAGGTTCTTTTCACAGCTGGATATAAACAGGATTCTACAGAGGATTATTTTTATAGATTTAATCTGGCAGGAATGAGTACGAAGACTGAAGATGGTGTTACATCCTCTGATGATTGGTATGAATCTGATAATGAAGATAAATATGCAGTATATCATACAGGTAAATCAGACAAACCTGCTGTTGCTGTAGCGGCAGTAGATGTTGATGATGATACAGATACATTTGTATTTAATAAAAAGGAATATGTTTTTTCAGATGTTCAGGTTGCAGCTGTTCTGCAGGCGGCACCTTATTTTGAGGATATTAAGGATGACTATTCTGATCTGGGAGCAACTTATTTTGGTATTGTTGATGGACATGGAACAGCAAATTCCAATACTAAAAAAGCCCAGGTTGGTGCTTATCTGAGTTTTGCAGTCGGACCAGATGCTATGAAATTTTCAACAGAAGCATCATTTACTCATGAATGGGAGTGGGAATATGAAAAAGAAACTACAAAAGAGATTGAATTTGGTTTCTCAACCTCGGAAGTGAACAGTGTTGTAATCTACAGAATACCGGCAGTTCTATATAATTATACTGTTTATCCGGGAGACAAAAGTAAAGCACCATATCCTATGGAACTAGCCATACAGGAAGCCCCTTCGTATACGGTCATGTCTGTGGAAAACTTTAATAAGAAAATAGCAGAATTAGAGGATAAAGAAAATAAGAATAAAGAAGCTCTAAAGTCTAAGATGATTACAGAATCAGTTATAAGTAATACTGAAGGACGTCCTGATACTTATCCAAATAGTGAAGCTGGTCTTAAGAATTTTATAAGCGGAAATGGATTTACACCGATTTCAAATAGACTTGGAACTGTTGGCACTTATGAACTTTCTGTAAATGATCAGACTCAGGAAACAAATTCTGAGAGTTATTCTAACGATTTTGAACTTAAGCTTGGAATCTCAGGCGAGGTTGATGCTGTAGTAGGTTTTGATTATTCAATAGGAGTTTCAGCCGGAGGCGGTTGGGGAGGTGGAACAACCACTATAGATTATACGGGAATTAATAAATCCGGATCAGTGGCATTCCCTCCAGCAACTGAATCGGAATACAGCTTTAATTGTGAGATAGGTACATGGACTACAAAAGTTGGAGATACAGAGGTTCCTGTATTTGGATATCTTGTAAAGGATATAAAGATGCCTCCAAGTCCTCCACGTAATCTATCAATAGATACAATTACAGACCATTCGATTAAAGTCGGCTGGGAGCTCGGATGTAAGAAGGCAGATGCATTTGAAATATATCAGGTATTCGAAGATGGTGTTACAGATAATCCGTATAGCTTTCTGGATACAGTACCGGGAAATGAAACAACATATACATTCGATAATCTTGAACCTTCGACAACCTATAGTTTGGCAATGCGTGCGATAAGCAAAGAAGACGGTCCGTCACAGTATACCAATACGGTAACTGCAACGACTCTTGGTAAGGGAGATTCTCCACTTATTGCGAGAATAACAAAAGAGCAGAATGTAGTAGCGGGAGACAGTGCAACCTTTAAGGTTGAGGCATCTCCGTCATCGGGAATTAACAGCGGCCTTGCATATTCATGGCAGATGAAAAAGGCAGGTACCGCTAATTGGGTAAAGACTGATGGTAATAATACTAAATCGTCATACACTATTGATAATGTTACCCAGGATATGGACGGTGACTTGTACAGATGCGTTGTAGCAGAGATTCATAATGGTACAAGAAGATACTGTTACAGCGATAACGGTGTACTCCATGTTGGAAAGGCTGATACAGTTACATCTGTAACTGCTCTTAACGATTCAACTGGAAAAAATTCAGGTTATGCTGATATAACAAAACATGTTGAGGTTAAAACACCTGTGATGGAGAACAAGATCATCAAGCTTAAGGTTGGTGAAAATGTGAACAGTTATGAACTCTATCAAAACGAAAATAATAATAAGACGGAAATCCCATATATTTATCGCGATGTAGATAATGGTAAGTTTTATATTCTGAGTAATGTAAATGAATCGGGTGGAACAGCAGGAGATAAGAAAGAGGTAACACATAGAGAAAATTACGTTACTCTGAAGGATGGTCAAGGTACTATTGATATAAATATTGATGATTTTACACTTCAGACCCAAAAGGAGGGAGACGATGAAAAGATTCAGGAAATAGAAGTTGGTGGAGCGAAATATTGGACTTACGCAAAACATTACTACAATGAATCTGATCAGACGATTTCTAAGTCATTTATCATTTATAAGATTGCCGAGACAGACAACCAGAATGATACAGATACGGAAAAGTATTATATCTTAAAAATCGGTGAAAACGATAGCAAGACAATGGAAGAACTTGAGATTCATTCTTATGGAATTGGTGAATATAGAGCTGCAGATAATACCAGCGTTATAATAGGTGATGCTGTGCAGGTTGAAAAAATATATACGACTTATAAGGATGAAGTAGATAGTGGTGATAAAGTTACAATAAGTGTTCAGGTAACCAAGAAGAGTTCTAATGCTGAGCTTGGAAATAGTGCCTGCATCAGCCTGCTCAATACTAATACAGGTGATATGAGACTTATACCAGCAGATGTTGATGATGATGGTAAAGCAGAAGTTACATGGATCCCGGATAAGGAAGGCATATATTCTATTATTGCAGATTATTCAGGCAGTGATACAACTAAAACTTCCAGTGCTGCTACTACATATTATGCGGTTGCAAGACAAGATAAGAGCATGTATGTAGTGAAGGCTAATGATACAGTTTATGGTGGAAATATTACACTGAATACATTTAAGTGTGAAAAAGATGAAAATGGTACTATTTCCGAAACAAAACTTCCAGGAGGTTTAGCAGTAAATTATAAG
>JAILEL010000301.1 GCA_024687845.1 Eubacterium sp. | reverse complement strand
ATGCTGTTTAAAGATTAAAAATCGGTGTACTTATATGGAGGTATCTATTCATGAGAAGTAATGAAGAGAGGCTTCAGCTCCTTCATAAACGTTCGAAGAAGCTGAGGGAAGAAAAGGACAAGAAAATATTACTTCTTTATGTCACTATCTGTTCCGTACTTTTAGTGGCACTTTTTTCAGTGACAATGGAACTTAAAGGGCAGCCATCTGGTACTGCAGACGGGCTTTTCACTGGATCATCGCTTCTTTCAGAAGCGGCAGGCGGTTACGTGATGGTGGCTGTGATAGCATTTATGCTTGGAGTCATAATAACAGTCATGCTGAAGAAATATCTGAGCAGTAAGAAACGGAAAAAGCCTGAAGAGATATCTTCGGAAGGTAAAAATTAATTTATAGGATGAGAAGAGGAGGATATTAAATATGAGACGAGGCACGAAAAGAGCATTGTCCTTTATGCTCGCTACGGCAATGGGATTTGCCGTCTTATCAGGCGCTAAAGGCGGGCCCGGAAAAGGGCAGGTCGAAGCGGCAGGCAAAAAGGATGACTTTGGGATTAGTATTGAACAGGATGCAGATTTTAAAAAGGATGATGGAAAGAACCCATATGGGGAGGGTGTTCAGACCTTCAATACCAAATCAGAAGCTTTTATATGGAAACAGGATGAAGACATATTAAATGGATCTTCATTCAATTATACAAAAACCAGTCAGCTGGATGGTGAGGAAATAGGTAATTTGAATAACTATAAATATAGGACGACTGTGACTGGCGGATCGGGTAGGTATAGGTATGTAAGTACTAAGGGCTATGACCCCAATAAAACAGGTCATGATAATATGATTGCAATGGTTGGCTGCGACTATGACAGCGATGAAAGTAAACTTATAGTGGCTCGTTATAACGCTGCCGGAACTGGTTCGACCTCCCGAACTTTCAGTTTGAAATATGACAGAAAAAATGATGCAGACTGGTTGGGTTCAGTACCTCAGTGGGCTTATACAAATTATTTTACTTTGACTACAGGAGATTTTGATGGCGATGGCAGAGATGAGATAGCAGTTTACGTACCACAAGCTAATACGCCTTATATAAAAATCCTTAATGGAAATAGTCTGGCAGATATCAGAACAATCAATGTTAAGGACTTTATGGGAGAAACAGGTGCACAACTTTCTCATGAATATAATTATGATTCAAGGACAGCGCGTTCAACTATTCAAATATCCATGGATGCAGCTGATGTGGATCGTGATGGCAAGGACGACCTGTTGGTAGTTGGTTCTTACGCTGACCTTGTGGATGACAGTACAAGTGATGATATCACAGAAAGAAGTTCTGTTTTTGCATGTTATCTTGGTGCGGATCAAAGTTCCTGTATAGAAAAAGAAGTACTTAATATGTCAAATACTGGAACTGATGACGCTAAAGGTAAATTTATCAGGACTGCAGCAGTATCAGCTGGGGATATTGATTTTGACGGTTTTCCGGAAATTGTAATTGCCGGAAATTATAGTTCAACTGAAGATAAAGATGCTGAGGGTGAAGATCAGGATAGTCTGGATGGTGGTAACTATGCTATAGTTACTTACAAATATGATCCTGATGCGACTGAAGATAAATATAAGCTGGAGCATTCGTCTGCTGTTACGGTAGCTATGAATACTTTCACAAAGGACGGATTCTACAGACATCATGGTGCATTGGGGGACTGGATTCAGAAGGTTCCGGCACTTACATGTGTAGCTGCAAATGGAATGAATGCGGCCGAAAGTATATTTTTATCAGGAACCTTTTACAGTTATGTGAAAGGAACCTGGAATCCGGATTATACTGTGAAATTTTGTGAGGAATCCGATAATGCAATAAATGGTTATGTTCTTACTAACACATGGATTGATCAATGTGTAGCAGGAAACTTTGATGAGAATAATCTTGGCTGTGAACAGGTTCTTTTTACAGCAGGATATAAACAGGATTCTACAGAGGATTACTTCTACAGATTTAATCTCGCCGGAATGAGTACAAAGACTGAAGGTAAAATAACATCCGTAGATGACTGGTATGAATCTAATAACAAAAATAAATATGCTGTATATCATACAGGTAAATCAGATAAACCTGCTGTTGCAGTAGCAGCTTTAGATATTGATGAGGATACAGATACATTTGTTTATAAGAAAAAAGAATATGTTTTTTCAGATGTTCAGGTTGCTGCTATTTTGCAGGCTGCTCCTTATTTTGAAGATATTAAGGATGATTATGGGGATTTGGGAACAACTTATTTTGGCGTTGTCGACGGACATGGACAAGCAACCTCCAAGACAAATTCAGCTCAGGTTGGAGCTTATCTGAGCTTTTCAACCGGACCGGATGCAATGAAATTCTCAACGGAAGCATCGTTTACCCATGAATGGGAATGGGAATATGAAAAGGAAGTAACTAAAGAGATTGAATTCGGTTTTTCATCCACTGAGGTAAACAGTGTTGTAATATACAGAATACCGGCTGTTCTGTACCATTATACGGTAACTCCTGGGGATAAGAAGAAAAAAACATACGATATGGAGCTAGCTGTGCAGGAGGCTCCATCTTATACGGTTATGTCAGTTGAGGAATTCAACAAAAAAATTCAGGAGTTAGAGGAAAAGGAGAATAAGAATAAAGAAGCTCTTAAATCTAAGATGATTACAGAATCTGTTATAAGCAATATAGAAGGAAGACCTGATACTTACCCTAATGGGGAAGCGGGACTTAAGAATTTTGTAAGTGGAAATGGATTTCAACCAATTTCTAACAAAGTTGGTTATACAGGAACATATGATCTTTCGGTAAATGACCAGACATCAGAGTCTACTTCCGAAAGCTATTCTAATAATTTCGAACTTAAGCTTGGAATATCCGGTGAGGTAGATGCTATAGTCAGCTTTGACTATTCAATAGGAGTATCCGCCGGCGCTGGCTGGGGTGGTGGTTCTACCACTATTGATTACAAAGGAATGAACAAATCAGCCTCCGTGGCATACCCACCAAAAACGGAATCGGAATACAGTTTTAATTGTGAGATGGGTACATGGGCTGCAAAGGTAGGAGATTCAGAGGTTCCTGTGATAGGTTATCTTGTAAGGAATATTAAAATGCCTCCAAGTCCGCCGCGTAATCTGTCAATAGATACAATTACGGACCATTCCATTAAAGTCGGTTGGGAGCTGGGCTGCAAGAAGGCAGATGCCTTTGAAATATATCAGGTATTCGATGATGGGGTTACAGATAATCCGTACAGCTTCCTGGATACAGTACCAGGAAATGTGACTACATATACTTTTGATAATCTGGAACCGGCATCAACCTATAGTTTAGCAATGCGTGCAATCAGCAAAGAGGATGGACCATCACAATACACAAATACTGTAACAGCTACGACTCTCGGAAAGGGAGATTCTCCGTTCATTGCAAGAATAACAAAAGAACAGAATGTAGTAGCAGGAGACAGCGCAACTTTTAAGGTCGAGGCATCTCCATCGTCGGGAATTAACAGTGGACTTGCTTATTCCTGGCAGATGAAGAAGGCGGGTACTGCAAACTGGATAAAGATTAATGAAAATAACACTAAATCATCATATACCATTAAAAATGTCACCCAGGAAATGGATGGTGATCTGTACAGATGTGTTGTAGCAGAGATTCATAATGGTACGAGAAGATACTGTTACAGCGATAACGGCATACTTCATGTCGGAAAGGCGGATACTGTTACAACTGTAACGGCTCTCAATGATTCAACGGGGCAGAACTCCGGCTATGCTGATGTAACAAAACAGGTTGAGGTTAAAACCCCTGTGATGGAGAACAAGATCATCAAGCTTAAAGTTGGCGAAAATGAAAACAGTTATGAAATCTATCAAAACGATAATAATAATAAGACTGAAATCCCATATATTTACCGCGATGTAGATAATGGTAAGTTTTATATTCTGAGTAATGTAAATGAAGCCAACAAAACAGCTGGAGATAAAAAAGAGGTAACACATAGAGAAAAATATGTTACTCTGAAGGATGGTGATGGAACTATTGATATAAATGTTGATGATTTTACACTTCAGACCGAAAAGGAAGGAGAGGAGGAGAAGATTCAGGAAATAGAAGTTGGTGGAACGAAGTATTGGACTTACGCAAAACATTACTACAATGATTCTGATCAGACAATTTCTAAGTCCTTTAGCCTTTATAAGGTTGCCGAGACAGAAAATCAGATTGATACAGATACTGAAAAGTATTATATCTTAAAAATCGATGATAAACAAAATAAGTCGATGGAAGAACTTGAGATTCATTCTTATGGAAATGGCGAATATAGAGCCGCAGATAATACCAGTGTTATAATAGGTGATGCTGTACAGACGGAGATAATATATACAACTTATGAGGATGAAGTAGATAGTGGTGATAAGGTTACAATAAGCATCCAGGTGACTAAGAAAAGCACTAATGCCGAGCTTGGAAATAGTGCCTGCATCAGCCTGCTCAATACCAATACAGGGGATATGAGACTTATTCCGGCGGATGTTGATGATGAAGGTAAAGCAGAAGTTACATGGATTCCGGATAAGGAAGGCATATATTCTATTACTGCAGATTATTCAGGAAGTAATACTACCAAAACTTCAAGTGCTGCTACTACATATTATGCGGTTGCAAGACAGGATAAGAGCATGTATGTAGTGAAGGCTAATGATACAGTTTATGGTGGAAATATTACACTGAATACATTTAAGTGTGAAAAAGATGAAAATGGTACTATTTCCGAAACAAAACTTCCAGGAGGTTTAGCAGTAAATTATAAG
>JAILEL010000267.1 GCA_024687845.1 Eubacterium sp. | reverse complement strand
CGATAGAGATTAAGTCAGGAAGACATAAGAAATCTACCAGTTTGAATAATTATCGTTCAAAGTTTAGTCCTGAATATGTAATCAGAATATCAGAGAATAATTTTGGATTTGTCGATGGGATTAAATCAGTTCCGCTATATGTAGTATTTTGTATATAACGAAGTGAAAGCTGATGTTGACAATGGAATAATGGCAACAAATTAGAATATCGGAGACTACTGGGTTGGAATTGATGGTTCCTGCCAGTAATATGAGATAAAGGAATGAAAAAAGTAACGGGAAGCTCTTATTTAGGGGCTTCCCGTTTTAAGTTTCATTATTTTGTTAGAAAAGCATGCCGGATACAGAGTCTTTTTATGCTAAACAAGATACTCGGTGAACGGATAAATGAATCAGAAGAAGCCTTATAAGTAAAATGATTTATCCTTTGATTGCATACCAGAGTATCCAGTAAACGACAAGAAGGAAGAACATTATACCCATTTTGATCAGAAAACGGAGTATCGGATATTCTCTTCGGAAAGTGTTATAGCTTCGTATCTTGCCTCCGATATCAAATGCATCGCATACAAAGATAACCTCCAGGATACTAAATGCAATAAAAAACCACGAATTAAAGCTGAAGTCGCCCATAAGCAGTGCGATAAGAATATCGGCAATAAGCCATAAATAGAAAAGAGATGCAATTATTTTCTTCCACAATTTATTAGTTCTGAAACCTGGTAAATGAGAGAAGAATTTGCCAGAAGTGCTGGATGGAAATTGTATCTCTTTTTTTATTGCTTTCTTGAGCTGTGTCAGACTGCTGTATCTTGAACTATATTCATTGTTGCATATCTTAATGATGTTATATACACCAGGACTTAGAAAAGCTTTGGCATAGTCAGGTCCACATTCAGTAGGGGACATTCCAAGACATATGTAGTGTAAAAGGCAACCGATGGAATAGATGTCGATTCTGTCATTAGGGATATTATAGGCAAGAATCTCAGGAGCCAGGAATTCTTTGGTGCCAACGACCTCTGTTACCGGATGATCACTGGGTTTATGAGGGCGCATTGCACCGAAATCGATTATTTTCAGGCTGTAATTACTAATCTGACAATTTATTGATTTATCTGATTTTTTGCTTGTTTGATCTTTATTTAGAGCATTTGTGAGCAGAATATTCTGAGGGGAAAGGTCACCATGAACCAGTCCATTTGCATTTAGTTCCTCAAGTCCTTCTATCAGTTCTAAAACTATTCTTAGCGCAATACTTTCAGGCACAAAATGTATCTGATCAGTAGTTTTTTCAAACATACTATAATTGGTTATGTATTCATATAAGGTAAGGGAATCAATTTCAGGCTTATAAAGAACATCAAAAAGCTTATAATTGAAATTGCTGGGACGGGGGATAAATTCATTTACTGAATAGAAGACTCCATCAGAATAATTTACTTCAAATATTCTTTCGAGACGTTCATTATGGATTGGGATAAGATGCTGATATAATGATGTCTGTTCTTGGGTAAGGATTTTTAGAATAGCAGGGGTACCCTTATATTTTACCTTTATTACAGGCATTTTTCCAGAGATGTTTTTTGCATTACTAAAGTATGACCTGTCTATCATTTCTAGGTCACTTGAAGACTCTATGATGCTATTTATTTTTTGCAGATATGGATTTTCCATAAGACAACCTCTGGATATAGCATTGATTTTTCAGTTCTTCAGTTAAACCCAGAGATATAAGAGATATATCATTCATAGTTTCCGACTGGACACAGTGCTTCTAATCCCTGAGCTCTTAACACAGAGTCTATATCATCAATCGAAAGTTTGTCAACAATTCCGTTCATAATTATATAGTCACGCTTGTTTCTTGCATAAAGAAAACTTCCGTCAAATCTTTGAAGAAGTGAGTTTACTTTGTCAAGATCATATCCGAGTGTAATAAAAATTCTGAGAAGATAATACTTAGTCATTTTTTTCTTGCCATTTAGAAATTGGTTCAGATGAGAAGGGGTAATGCATGCTTCTCTTGCAAATTCATTAAAAGAAGATGGAGTTTTGTGAGTTGTAATGTATTTTTCAATATCGGCTGATATCATTTCAAGATCTTTTCTCAAATCATCTTCAGTATAGAAAGATATTTCCTGCTGATCAATAGTATTTCCGTCGTGAATGCTGTTAAATATATCTTTTGTTGAATAGGTCTTCTTCATTTTATAATCACTCCAAACATAATGATAACAGATATAAGTTTAATACAAGCAAGAGGCATATTTCAATCAAAAATGCCCATAAAGCATAAATCATTCTCTCACAGAGAATGATTAAAAAAATGATAGATGATATAATTAATTTAGTCAAAAAGCAAGGAAAAATATTAGATATTTAGCAAACCGGTAGAAATGCTGGGACGCAAAGCTATAGGGTCTAAAGTCAGTTAATCTGAAATGACAGCCAGTTGCAGAGATTAGAGAGTGTTGTAGTGTCTGCAATACTCTTTTTTATTATCAGTTTAGGAGGAGGTGTCAGAATGGAAACTACTAATATTATTAAAACTACCATGGAACCAGTTGATGACGGTGGGAGAAAATACAATATTATTTATTGGATAACGGGAATTATTGGAGGAATAACTGGATTAGCTTGTGGGGTTGTAGCAATAGTATTTTGCCTTCCGTTGGGTCTTGGAGCTGGATGGCTTATAAAAAATAAGCTATTAGATATAAAAGCATATAAATTCAGAGATTACACCTTTAAGTGTTACAATATGGTTCCGCTATCAGAATTAACACATTCCATTATTCCAGAATTGACAAGAATGAATATGACTGTTGAATTGAATGGAAATGGGGCTCCAATGATAAGTCATAACAGAATTATATATGATTTCAGTTATAACGATGATATGACTTTTTCTATCTGGTGGAGAAAAACTTTAGGAGGGGCTTTTACTGTTTTTGATAGCATAAAAATGTACAGAAATATATCTGCTGATATGGGAATCATATCCTATGTGATTCAGCAAGCAACCCAGTTACCTGAATATAATAATATGGGTGGACAACCTGATACTGGTACATATAAATTCTGTATGAATTGTGGCACAAAATATAAAGAAGGAGATATGTTTTGTACTAATTGCGGTACTAAATTAATACAATAGTGAAATAAGAGGAGGCGGGGCGTATGAAATGTTTAAGATGTGGAAAAGAATCACCTGATGGTGCTAAGTTCTGTCCGGATTGTGGTTATCAGTTTGTTCAGACACAGAATGGAAATATACCTTATCAGGGGGAAAATAATCAGCAGTATTATGAAGCAGGATCGAATCAGCAACAGAGTTTCGGACCAGAATCAACTCAACAGCAGTATTACGGAGCAGGACCGAATCAACAGCAATATAATTCCATGGGAGCCTCTGCAAATGGTCCATATAGAGCTCCAGGTAATGGTCAGAATGTTCCACCACAGAAGAAAAGTGGCTGCCTGAAGATTGCTCTGATATGTATAGGGGTTTTTGTATTTTTAGGTATCCTTCTCGCGTTCTGTAGTAGTGGTGGAGGAGATGGAAAGAATAGCAGTACAGATAGTACAAAATCAGAGGATACAAATACAAGTGATACTAAATCAGATGACATACGTGATTTATGGAATGCGACAGAGGATGAAGTATGCAAATTCTTTGGCGTTGAGAAAAATGAAATGGGAATGTATCCATCAGAAGATAATATTTTAGCTTATTGTATGAACGGAAAAGTTTATGTACTTAAACTAAGTAGTAATGATAATAAATATAATCTGTGTGGAATAAAGATGGGTGATTCTGCCAGTACTGTAAAGGAAATGCTTAAAAATGATTTTACTGAAAAACAGACTTATGCCATTTCTGAAGCTACAAGGACAATATATAATGATAACAATAATACAGGATACTTTCTATCTATTGATGTAGATAGTAATGATAAGATAGTTGGTGCAGGATATGGACCTAATGATGAAGAAGAGATTGGTGACGAAGAAGTTTCCGATGAATCAGGTAGCAGTGAGTCTTCAAATGGGATAACAAATTCCTCAGTTGATTATATTTCAAAATGTGAAAATGTGAAATTTGAGGATTTGGCTCGAAATCCAGATGCAAATGTAGGAAAGAATGTTATGTTCTGGGGTAGAATTGCACAGGTTCTTGAAGATGGCAATCAGTGCGAATATCTTGTATATGTTGCAGATTCAGATGATGAATTTGGATTTGTATTCTATGAACTTCCAGAAGGTGCTGAACGTTTCCTGGAAAATGATTTTGTTTGCGTATTCGGATCATTTGATGGGCTTATGAAATATGAGACTACACTTGGAGATGAGAGAACAGTTCCATACTATTCCGCAGAAATAATGGAGAATCTTAAAAATCTTACTGTATTTTCGTCTCAGCTATCGGGAATGCTTGGTGATTATTCTTCGGAAGATGGTGGAAAAATGATCTTAGAAGATGTCAATAATGATTACCATCTTGAAATAACAGAAAATGGTAAAAAGGTAATAGATACTGTTCCATATGTAGTATTGATTGATGATAATGTAATTGTATGCATGAATGAAAAAGTTGAACTGGATGCAGTATTTACTGTTGATAAAGCAAAAAAACAGATTCAGATTATCTCAGGACTGGATTCATCATATAAGAATACATTTACACTTTCTACTCCATCTGGAGAGAACACAGATAAATCAGCGGAGAATACAAATAAATCTGGTGAAGATAAGACTGAAGCCCCAAAGGATACTTCCACTAAGAATACTGAATTAGAAAAAGCGGTAAATATACTAGATGTAGCTGTTGCTGATACTCTGGATGATGGAGATATAGTATATATGTCAGCCGTTGATCACGCCAAAAGTTATGGTGGAACATGGACCTGGGAATTTACGATGGATATCTTTAGAGATAGCGATCGAGGTGCTTTTGAAGATCAGTTAGTTGGAAAACTTGGTGATACGGACAGAGTAACATTAAACCAGGCATTACAGACTGCAGATATATTTATAAACATTAATCAGGATGGAACATATTATATAAACTATAAAGATTATACAGCAGATCAGTCCGAGTCCGGAAATGACAAAGAATACTATTTTGCAGATAGTAATTCCAGGTATTTAACAGAAGCAGATATGAAAGGACTTACATTAGATGATCTGGCATATGCAAGAAATGAGATATATGCCAGACATGGATATATTTTCCAGGATCCAATGTTTGTTAGTTATTTTAACAGTAAGTCATGGTATGTTCCACTTTATACCGGTGATAAATTTGACGATAGTGTATTTAATGATTATGAAAGAAAGAACATTGAGTTCATAAAGAATCACGAATAAACATTTAAGCTTGAGTGAAAAGTTAAATTCCATACTGAAGACTAAATTCCACGTTTAAAGGGTTTGACATAAAGTTAAATTCCGTTTAATGTGGAATTTAATCATTCTGGAGCATTATTTTGCAAAAAATGAGTATGCAGTCGCCA
>JAILEL010000244.1 GCA_024687845.1 Eubacterium sp. | reverse complement strand
TACTTCTTCCGGACCTTCACATAATCCTTCAGGAACTCCACATGCTTCCTCAGGAAATAATGGAAAAACTCCAACGAAAGCTTCTTCTAATACTAAACATTCAACGATTGGAGGTACCCTTGCTAAAACAGCAGCTATAGCTGCAGTATTCGGACTTGTCGCTGGTGGTGCATTCCAGGGGGTTAATCTTGGAGTAGAAAAGCTTAGAGGTACTGCGAGAGGAAATGATGATACATCTATTTCTGAAGATTATTCAGAAGCAGAAGATGAAAATGATACAGATTATGCAGATAATTCAGTATCAGATGAAACAGGTACAGAAGATTCAATTGAGATAGCGCAGCAACCGATTACAGAGGATAAGGATTCATCCAAAAATGTACAGATTGCAAATCAGGGTGAAACAACAACCTTGTCCTATGATGTTTCTGGAATAGTTGCTACAGCTCAGCCTTCAATCGTATCAATAACAACTACAGTTACTAAGAATTATCAGTATTTCTTCCAAAACTACGAGCAGGACAGCACAGGTGCAGGTTCAGGAATAATCATTGGACAGAACGATGATACTCTTTATATCGCAACTAACTATCATGTTGTTGAAGGAGCGAAAGAGATCAAAGTTGGTTTCAATGATGGAGAAATAGTAGATGCTGTAGTAAAGGGCTATGATAATTCAGCTGATATAGCAGTCGTTATGGTTAAGTTTTCAGACATGGCGGATTCAACTAAGAGCAGCATAACAGTTGCAAGCGTTGGAGATTCAGATAACCTTCAGGTTGGTGAACCAGCAATAGCTATAGGAAATGCACTTGGATATGGTCAGTCAGTAACCGTTGGATATATAAGTGCACTTAACAGAACAATAGAAGATTCAGAGGGTACATTTATCCAGACTGATGCAGCTATTAATCCTGGTAATAGTGGTGGTGCGCTGATCAACTCTAAAGGTCAGGTTATAGGCATCAACTCAGTAAAATATGTAGATAGCTCTGTAGAAGGAATGGGCTTCTCAATTCCTATAAACAGTGCCATGGTTATTATAAATGATATTATAGAAGATAATCAGGCTGGAAATACTTATCTTGGTATATCCGGAGCAGATATCAGTAAAGAATATGCTCAGATATATGGCTTCCCAGCTGGAATCTATGTAAAGGAGGTATCAAGTGGATCACCTGCTGATATAGGTGGCCTGCATAATGGTGATATTATAGTTGAATTTGATGGTAATGAAGTATATACTAATGAAGAACTTCAGACGCTCATCAGAGGTAAACATGACGGAGACACAGTAGAGATTAAAGTATATAGAGCAGATGTAATGGGATCATATGAGCAGATCTCACTTACGGTTACACTTAGTGCAGAGCCGTAGGAAAGAAGTTACATTTTATTAGATAGGAAAATGTAATGTATAAACTTATTACCAGAGATGGTCTTGCTAAAAGGGCTGATTTTGAAACTCCACATGGAGTTATTCATACACCAATGTTTATGAATGTGGCTACAGCCGCAGCTATAAAAGGTGCAGTATCAGCGGCAGACCTTGTAAAAATAAAAACTGAGGTTATGTTGTGCAATACATATCATATGCACGTCCGACCTGGTGAAAATATAGTGTATAAGATGGGCGGGCTCCATAGGTTTACAACCTGGAGCCGGCCTATTCTTACTGATTCGGGAGGATTTCAGGTTTTCTCACTTGCAAAGCTTAGAAACATTAAAGAAGAAGGAGTAACCTTCAGCTCCCACATAGATGGCAGAAAAATATTCATGGGACCAGAGGAAAGCATGAATATTCAGTCTGCACTAGCATCAACTATTGCAATGGCATTTGATGAGTGTCCACCAGCAAAGGCTGAGAGACAGTATATCGAAAGATCCGTTGCAAGAACTGAGAGATGGCTGTTACGTTGCAAGAAACGTATGGATGAACTAAATAGTATGGATGAGACTATCAACAAGGAGCAGATGCTTTTCGGTATTAATCAGGGCGGAGTTTTGGATGATATTCGAATCGAGAATGCAAAAAGAATCTCCGAGCTTGATCTCCCTGGATATTCCATAGGAGGACTGGCAGTTGGTGAGAGCCATGAGGAAATGTATCATATATTAGATGTTACTGTTCCGTATCTTCCTCTTGAAAAACCAACTTATCTGATGGGGGTTGGAACTCCTGCTAACATTCTCGAAGCAGTTGACAGGGGAGTGGACTTCTTTGACTGCGTATACCCATCAAGAAATGGCCGTCATGGACAGGTTTATACCAATCACGGAAAGCTCAATCTTAAGAATGCAAAGTTTGAACTTGATGATACTCCAATAGATGATACCTGCGGATGTCCGGTCTGCCAGAGATATACAAAAGCATATATAAGGCATCTTCTTAAGAGGGATGAAATGCTTGGACTCAGATTTTGTGTCTTGCATAATCTTTGGTTTTATAATAATATGATGGAGGAAATCAGAGAGGCTATTGAAAAACATGAGTGGAAAGCTTATAAGAAAATGAAGCTGGAGATGGTCACAATGAACGATTAGCTTCATTTTGAAAGCTTTTGGAAATGTATTCATTAGTCTTTGATAAACTAAGATAAAGAGGAGAAAGTTATGATTAACAATTTTGTTGGTTTTGCGGCAGCCGCCGCTGATGCAACCGGAGCTGCACCGAATGGTGGAATGTCTATAGGATTTATTGTAGTCTACATTATATTCTTTGTAGGTCTCATCTATTTTATGTTCCTTAAACCACAGAAGAAACAGGCTGCACAGCAGGATGAAATGATGAAGAATCTCAAGGTTGGTGATACTATAATGACAACCAGTGGATTCTATGGAACAATTATTGGTATTGATGATGATACAGTTATCGTTGAGTTCGGTAACAACAAGAACTGCCGTATCCCTATGCACAAGAAGGCTATCGCTGAGGTTGAGAGTGCAGATGCTGCATATGCTGAGGAAGAAGAGACAGAAGCAAAAGAAGAAAAATCATCATTACTTGGAAAGAAGAAAAAATAAGCAAAACAGTCTGACTAAATAACAAAGGACTATTTGATTATGAATATAAATAAACAAAAACTATCAGGGGTGTTAATAGGTATCATGCTTATTTCACTTCTCGGTGGCTGTGGAAAAGAAGAGGAGGAAGCATATTCCTCGCCTTCTTTTATTAACCCCAAATCAGACAAGGCAACAGTGAGCGATGCGACTATAAATGATCCGGAAATTGAAAGAGCACTTATGATTGCAAGCTATTCGGATGCAACTATGTCAGATGCTGAGGCAATTCCTGCTTCTAATGGAAATGCACTCCTGATGGGTGTCTACGAGGGAAATACATACTACAATTCTCTTGCTGGTTTCAAACTTGCAGTAGATGGACGTACCTGGAAATTATATGATGCTGTCGAGTTAGCATCGGCAACAGGAGCAACAGAGGATCATATAAATAATCTGTGGTATGGATATAATTCTCCGTATGACGAAAAAACTTCATATGCCGCAATAGCATGTGATACGGAAACAGGTTCAAGTATAATTGTGTCCTATATCAATCCGGATAAATATCTCATGCCTGATTTTGATGCATATGAATATCTGAATATGGCTGCAAAAAAATATGAAGACGTAAATGTAACCAGAGTTACATTTCTGGCACAGAGATATGCCTGCCTTGATATTCCAGAGGAGCAGTCAAATGTGGGAAAAAGGGTTCAGTTTGCGATAGATAGAGATGGACTTATAATTCTTATTACATTTACATTGAGTGATGAGAAAAAACTGGAGGATGCAGTTCAGCTGCTTTCGCCGTTTTCAAACTAAGTGGGAATGGAACTATGAAGAATAAAGCTAAAATAATGAGAAATATGCTTACAGGAATGGTCGGTGCTGCAATCTGTATGACTGCAGCATGGCTTCTTTTTGCGTATGGAGAAGGCAACGTAAGAAATGGTTTCATTCAGAGCAACTGGCCGAAAATGCAATATATCAGATTTGAAATAGCGATTATTCTTTTTGCTATCGGCGTACCAATCTATGCGGTTGGACTCAGGGATTTTATTAAAGTAATAAGGATGATCAGACGGAGAAGATCAGTCCTTGATGCAAGAATGGCTAAACTTTTTGAAATAAGTGCAAATCTTTCCATTGTGGGGATGCTGTTTGTATTTGTTTCATATGCTATGATGGCAATAGTTTATAAACAGTTATTTGTCACGAATCTTATGGGAGCAGATATTATTTCTGTTACAGAGGGAATGTTTTATTATATGGCAATTCCGGTACTGGCTTACTTTATTATATCAGTAGGCGGATTGTCACTGGCGTTCATGTATTTCATAATGATTGAAAGACTGGATGTTTCGAAAATATGCCTGCTATTCAACCCGCTTGTTATGCTAGGCGTGGGCCAGCTCATGAAGCTTGTAAAGATTTATTATATAGCTGATTTTGGAGTTGCGATGGTTCCTTTTGGATATTTGCTCATGATGATGACCGGACTTATTTTTGTTGCTAAAGTACCAGAGGTTCGTCGGGAAAGAGAAAACCGTGAACGTGACCGCCGTGAATATGATCGTTACGATAGATATGATCGTTATGACCGTGTGCGGTGATAAGGATTGGTTGCTTTATTTGTCCCTGTGAACTTAAGAATGCTTTTTGGGTTAATCGTGAATAGTAACAATTAGTGCTGTGTCAATTAAGCTCACAGCAGAAGAGGAAAGAGTATGAAATTAATATCATGGAATGTTAACGGCATCAGAGCCTGTGTGAAAAAGGGATTTGAAGAAAGTTTCAAGGCTTTGGATGCCGATATTTTTGCTATACAGGAAAGTAAAATGCAGAAGGATCAGCTGGTACTTGATACTCCGGGTTATCATCAGTATTGGAATTATGCAAAAAAGAAGGGATATTCCGGAACTGCTGTTTTTACAAAGCAAGAACCTCTGAGTGTAACCTATGGTATGGGCATTGAGGAGCATGATACAGAAGGCAGACTGATAACTCTTGAGATGGAAGACTTCTATTTTGTATGTGTTTATGTTCCAAATTCACAGAATGAACTTCAGAGACTGGATTATAGAATGAAATGGGAAGATGATTTCAGAAATTATCTGTCAGAACTTGCTAAGAAGAAACCAGTTATCATGTGCGGTGATCTTAATGTTGCTCATAAAGAGATAGATCTTAAGAATCCTGCATCAAATCATAGAAATGCAGGCTTTACGGATGAAGAAAGGGGTAAATTCACTGAGCTTTTAGCTGCTGGATTTACAGATAGCTTCAGATTAAAATATCCTGATCTTACAGATACATATTCCTGGTGGTCCTATCGCTTCAATTCTCGTGAGAGAAATGCTGGATGGCGTATTGATTATTTTGTGGTGTCTAATAGTATTGCAGATAAAATTGTTGATGCAAAGATTCATAATGAAATATATGGATCTGATCACTGCCCAGTGGAGCTGGATATCTTTTAAATGCATTTCACTCGGTATTGACTCGAAATATCTTATATAATATAATCACCTCAGATGTAGTTTTAAAAACTACATGATGTGATTTTATAAACGTCATGGTTCGATAATGAGCCGTGTGAAGTGATTAAAGGCTGATCGAAGATTGGCTATGAGGAGAAAAGTATGACTAATCTGTCTGAAAATAAAGAATACGTTCTTAAGCCTGAAGAAGGTGTGGCAGGAAAGTTTATATCCACCAGTGTAGATGAAAATGGTCTTCTGAAGGAGATACAGTTCCATAATGACGATAACTTTAATTTTGGTTTCGACGTTGTGGATGCTCTTGCAAAGAAATGCCCTGATAAGACTGCAATGCTTCATCTTTCAAAGGATAAGAAGGAGAGAAATATTACCTTCAAGGATATGATGTATTATTCCAACAAGGCTGCAAATTACCTTGAGTATCTTGGAATAAAGAAGGGTGACAGGGTCCTTCTCATTTTGAAGAGACATTATCAGTTTTGGTTTACGCTGGTTGCCCTGCATAAGATTGGAGCAATAGCTATTCCATGTTCCTTCCTTCTTACTAAGAAGGATTTTGAGTACAGACTTAAGGCTGCAAATATAAGTGGTGTAGTATGTACTGCAGATGGTGATGTTTCTACAGAATTCGACAAGGCTGCAAAGAATTTTCCAGGACTTAAAGCTAAGATAATTGTTGGAAGGTCTAAGTCTGGATGGTCGAATTATAACAGAGATATCAGATTCTTCTCTGGTACCTTTAAGAAACCTGCAAATTATGCTTGTGGTGATGATCCGGCTGTAATGTTCTTTACTTCAGGAACAACATCCTTCCCGAAAATGGCAGTTCATAGTCACAAATATCCACTGGGACATTATGTGACTGCGAAGTTCTGGCATCAGGTTGATAGCAAGGGAATACATTTTACAATAAGTGATACTGGTTGGGGTAAAGCACTCTGGGGTAAAATCTATGGACAGTGGCTTTGTGAGGCTGCTATTTTCACCTATGATTATGATGAGTTCTTTGCCAAGGATATATTGACATTGATTCAGAAATACAGCATTACTACATTTTGTGCACCGCCTACAGTATTTAGAATGCTGGTACATGTAGATATGAGAAAGTTTGATCTTTCCTCTCTGAAAAATGTATCAACGGCTGGTGAGGCACTTAATCCTGAGGTCTATGAGAAGTTCTACAAGGCGACAGGACTTAAGATTATGGAGGGCTTCGGGCAGACAGAGACAACCCTTACTATTGCAAATCTGAAGGGAATGAGTCCGAAAACAGGGTCAATGGGCAAACCAAGTCCGATGTATGATATCTGTCTGTTGGATGAAAATGGTAAGCAGGTTGCTAAGGGACAGACGGCTGAGGTCTGTGTTGCGGTTGGTGAGAAAAAACCAAATGGACTTTTTCTGGGATATTATCTTGATGATGAAAAAACAAATGCAGTAATTCATGATGGATATTATCATACTGGTGATACTGCCTACATGGATGAAGACGGATATCTCTGGTATGTTGGAAGAGTGGATGACATTATTAAATCGGCAGGATACAGAGTAGGTCCATTTGAGATAGAAAATGAAATCATGAAGCTTCCTTACGTTCTTGAATGTGCTGTTACCAGTGTACCTGATAAGGTCAGAGGACAGGCAATCAAGGCTTCTATAGTGCTTACAAAGGGTGTAAAACCGACTGACAAGCTGAAAAAAGATACTATGAAATATCTCAAGGCTAATCTTGCTTCTTACAAGAGACCGAAGATAGTTGATTTTGTTGAAGAACTACCGAAAACTACAAGCGGAAAGGTAAGAAGAGCCGAGATTAAGAAGAAGGATTGGGAGGAGTAAAGTATAACATCACAATAGAATAATGGAAAAAATGTCAGTTTTTTTCTCTTGACAATATAGAAATGTGTTCTATAATGAAAAAGGTTAAAAAATTTTAAATAAATAATTTTAAATAAAAATATTTAAATAAAATTTTTGACATATAAATAAAAAACCCATTAGGGAAATATATATGAAAAAGGAGAAAAAGAAATGTTTGAAGAGATCAAGGCTGTAATCGCTGAGACACTTACTGTTGACGAGGACAAGATAACTCTTGAGGCTTCCCTCACAGATGACCTTGGAGCTGATTCACTCGATGCTGTTGAACTTGGTATGGCTATTGAGGATGCTGTTGGTGTAGCTATCGCTGATGAGGATCTTCCTAATATCAAGACAGTTCAGGATCTTGTTGACTATGTAGAGTCACATAAGTAAAACATAACTTAAATCATAAAAGGAGTCGAATGACGGGGATTAGTCCCCTGGTTATTCGACTCTTTTCATTGATTAAAAAACCTTTTTTGGAGGCGGAGATATGAAACTATTTGGTAATCATATCAAGGATACTAAATCAAGAGAAAATAATATAAATACTAATTCAAAAACTGCTGGTGAGCCACTGGAGCTTGTTGAAACAGGCGCTTTGGTGGATGATAAAAATGATGAACCACAGCAGACATTTGAATGTCCCGGCTGTAAGAAATCATTTCCTCTTTCAGAAATGAAAAGCAGACTGTATGTTTGCCCTGAATGTGGAAAGCATTCTAAGATTTCTGCAAGAAGAAGAATATCAGGACTTGCTGATCCAGGTACATTCAAGAAGATAAAAACAGATATTCCTTTCAAGAATCCTTTGGATTATCCGGATTATGAAGAAAAAATCAAGGGTCTTAAAGATAAGACCAAGCTTGATGAAGGAATTCTGACAGGTGTATGTGAGATTGAAGGACATAAAGCAGTAGTTGCAGTTATGGCTAGTGAGTTCCTTATGGGAAGTATGGGTATTGCAGTAGGTGAAATGGTAACTAAAACCTTTGAAGCTGCAGCAAAGCTTGATCTTCCAGTGATTATATTTACAGCCAGTGGTGGAGCCAGAATGCAGGAAGGAATCCTTTCACTTATGCAGATGGCTAAAACTTCAGCAGCTGTGCAGAAGTTTACTGATGATGGTGGACTTTACATATCTGTACTGACTCATCCTACTACAGGTGGTGTTAGTGCAAGTTTTGCCACACTTGCAGATATTACAATAGCTGAGCCTGGTGCACTTATTGGATTTGCAGGCCCAAGAGTTATTGAACAAACTATAGGACAGAAGCTTCCTCAGGGTTTCCAGAGGGCAGAGTATCTGGAGGAGCATGGATTTGTGGATGAAATAGTATCCCGACTGGAAATGAGGGATAAACTTGCTCAGATTCTGAGACTTCATGAGAAAAGGAGGAAGTCATGGCTACGTTAAGAGACATAGATAATAAACTAACTGCTCTTGAGGAACAGATAGAAGCATTGAAGGAAGATACTGATCAGCTTGAACTTTTGAGTGATCTTCATGCAGAATACGACAAAACTGCTGCAGAAGCTGCTGAGCTTACTCCTGCAGATAAGGTATTTCTGGCAAGACATGCAAAGAGACCTAAGGTTGATGAATATATAGAAGCACTTTTTGATGATCTGTTCGTTCAGAGAGGAGATCTTCTTAATAAAGAAGATAAGAGTATATATGGAGGCATAGCTACATTTCATGGGACTCCAGTTACTGTGCTTGGTCATCGTAAAGGAAGAAATCTTCAGGAGAATCTTGAATTCAACTTTGGTATGCCTGAACCGGAAGGCTATCGTAAAGCACTCAGAATGATGAAACAGGCAGAGAAGTTTGGTCGTCCGATAATTACATTTATTGATACACCAGGCGCTTATCCAGGACTTGATGCAGAGGCACATGGACAGAGCCAGGCAATATCTCGTAACCTTGCTGAAATGAGTGCGCTTAAGGTACCTGTAATTGCAATAGTAACAGGTGAAGGAAGCAGTGGTGGTGCACTTGCTATCGGAGTAGCTAATACTGTATATATGCTTGAAAATGCAGTTTATTCAGTACTCTCACCAGAAGGCTTCGCTTCAATTCTCTGGAAAGATTCAAATCGAAGTGATGAAGCGTGCGAGCTTATGAAGCTTACTGCACAGGACCTTTATGAGTATGGCGTAATAGATGGAATCATAAAAGAGCCTCTGGGCGGGGCACATCATAATCCTAGTATGGTTTACCGTGATATAGATGAGATGCTGGTAAAAGAACTTCGCAAATTCAAAGGTAAATCAGGAACAGATATAGCCCGTGACAGATACGAAAAATTCCGTCACATTGACAGCCGCGTTCTCGGATAAGTCTGATGTTTCATTATTTTATCAGATAAGTGTTTATGTGGGATTATAAAGGAGACAAATTATGATAAATGAATTATTGGGTACTAAATATCCTATAATACAGGGTGGAATGGCAAATATCGCTCTTGGTAAATTCGCAGCTGCAGTTTCTAATGCCGGTGGTCTTGGACTTATCGGTTCAGGTGGATATGATGCTGCAAGAATAGAGCAGGAAATATATGATGCTCGTCAGGCAACAGACAAGCCATTTGGTGTAAACCTTATGCTGCTTAATCCGGATGTAGATAACATTGCAGATCTTCTTGTTAAAGAAAAAATTAAGATAATCACTACTGGTGCAGGTACACCAGGTAAATATATGGAAAGATGGAAAGAAATGGGAGCTATTGTTATACCAGTAGTTGCCAGTGGAGCACTTGCACGTCGTGTTGAGAAGCAGGGTGCTGACGCTGTTATCGCAGAAGGTGGTGAGAGCGGAGGACATGTAGGAGACATGACAACTATGGCTCTTGTTCCTCAGATCGTAGATCAGGTTGAAATACCTGTTATAGCTGCTGGTGGAATAGCAGATGGCAGACAGTTCGCTGCGGCTATGTGCCTTGGAGCTCAGGGAGTTCAGATAGGAACATGCCTCCTTGTCAGCGAGGAATGTCCTATTCATGATAATTATAAGCAGGAGCTTATAAAGTCTAAGGATAATAGTACAACAGTAACAGGTCGTTCACTTAATGCACCTGTTCGTATAATTAAGAATCAGATGGCAAGAGAGTATCTTAAGCTTGAAGCCCAGGCTGCTTCCCGTGAAGAGCTGGAGCAGATAACACTTGGCGGACTTCGCCGTGCCGTAACAGACGGTGATATGAAGAATGGCTCTGTAATGGCTGGACAGGTATGTGGACAGCTTAAAGAAATACGTCCAGTAGCTGACATACTTGCAGATATCTATAATGATGGAATGAAAATACTGGGTAAATAAACCAGAAAAATCAATTCATTTAAAAACTAAAAAAACTGGCACCTTGGAAAAAGTGAGGAAAATATTATGAAGCTTGGATTTATATATGCAGGACAGGGTTCTCAGAAGGTTGGTATGGGACTTGACCTTTATGAGAAATATCCTGAATTTAAAGAAACATTTGATAGATTAGCAGGAGATAACATCAGTACATCAGGTGTTGATTTCGATGTTAAGAAGGTCTGCTTCGAAGGACCTGCAGAAACTCTTAATGAAACAAAATACACACAGCCTTGTATGGTAGCATTTGCAGTTGGAATGACTAAGGTTTTGAAGTCACTTGGTGTAGAGCCGGTATGTGCAGCTGGTCTTTCTCTTGGCGAGTATAGTGCTCTCTATGCATCAGGAGTTTTCACTGAAGAACAGGTTATCCCACTTGTTCAGTTCAGAGGAAATGCGATGCAGACTGCAGTTTCAGGAAGAGCATGCAAGATGATTGCAGTTCTTGGTCTTGATAAGGAGACAGTATTTGCTGGTTGTGATAAGGTTCGAGAGCAGCTTGAAGCTGAAGGAAAACTTCTTGTAGCAGAACCGGCAAACTTCAATTGTCCAGGACAGATTACAGTATCAGGTGATGCTGAAGCAGTGGATATGGCTGCTGAAGTACTTAAGGAAATGGGAGCTAAAAGATGTCTTCCTGTAAAGGTTAGTGGACCATTTCACACTTCACTTATGAAGCCAGCAGGAGACGCTCTCGCAGAGAGATTCAAGAGTGAAAACTTCGGTGATATGCAGATTCCTGTTATATTTAACTGTATAGGACGTGAAAGAAATTCAGAGGCTGGTGAAACAGAGTCAATCCCTGTGCTTCTTGAACAGCAGGTTCAGAAGTCAGTGTATTTTGATGACAGCATCAAGGCCATGGCAGATATGGGGATAGATGCATTTGTTGAGATAGGACCAGGAAAAACGCTTTCCAAGTTTGTTCAGAAAACAACTCCGGACATACCAGTATATGGAGTTGAAACAGTAGAAGATATTGAAAAATTACTTGAAGTGATTGGTTAACATTCGGACATCATAACAGGAGGTTGAAATGAGTAAGAATTTAGAAGGAAAAACAGCAATAGTAACAGGTGGCGCTCGTGGTATTGGAAGAGCTATAAGTGTGAAGCTTGCATCAGAGGGCGCAAATGTAGTTATCTGTGATATCGCTATAAATGAAGCAGCAGAAGCGACTGTTAAGCTTATAGAGGAGCAGGGCGTTAAGGCTGCAGCATTTGCTGCAAATGTAACTGTACCGGAAGATTGTGAGAATCTCTTTAAACAGGCCGCTGAAGCGTTTGGCAAGGTAGATATCCTTGTAAATAACGCAGGTGTAACAAGAGATAATCTCATAATGAAAATGAAAGAAGAAGAATTTGATCTTGTAATAGCCACAAATCTCAAGGGAACATATAACATGATGAAGGCTGCTACAAGACCTATGATGAAGGCTCGTTATGGACGTATAGTTAATATCAGTTCAGTAGTAGGTATCTACGGAAATGCTGGTCAGGTCAACTATTCAGCAAGTAAAGCCGGAGTTATCGGTATGACCAAGTCTATAGCAAAAGAGCTTGGAAGCAGAGGCATTACATGTAATGCAGTTGCACCTGGTTACATAGAAACAGATATGACCAAGGTTCTGCCAGAAGATATCAAGGCAGCAATGGTAAAGAATATAGCACTCGGAAGAGCAGGACAGCCAGAGGACGTAGCAAAGGTAGTTGCATTCCTTGCATCAGATGAAGCAGCATACGTAACCGGCCAGGTAATCGAATGCGC
>JAILEL010000220.1 GCA_024687845.1 Eubacterium sp. | reverse complement strand
GATCATGCAGAAGATCGTAGAAGATGCAGGAATAGATACTACCCTTGTCGCTATGGATGTAGATGACGGATGGAGGATCGGGCGTTTCATTGAGCACAGAGATTTCGATTACAAGAGTCTTAATGATATGGTAAGGGCAGTGATGCTTTTCAGAAAGCTTCATGCAGCGCCTTGTCATGTTCGCTGGAACTTTGATGTCATTAAGAAAGCCGAAGGCTTAAAAGAAAAGATTGCTCCTGAAAAATACGGTCACTTCCCAGATTTTGAAAATGTGAGAGACAGGATATATAAACTGGCAGACCTTGCTAAAGGTGATGGCATTAAGAAGTGTTATATCCATGGTGATGCCAGAGATGTAAATTTCCTGATCAACAAAGAAGAGATTCATTTGATTGACTGGGAGTACGGCGGATACGGAGATCCGGGTTTTGATATTGGAAGCTACATTTGTGGCGGATGTCATACACTTAGTGATATAGACAGAGTCTTATTTACATATTACAGTCGTAAACCGACCGATAAACAAAGAAGACATTTTTATGCATATATAGCAATATCCGGATGGTTTTTTATGCACTGGGCTATGCTTAAACTTTCAAAAGGACAGGGAGTCGGCCCTTTAAAAGAACAATGGTATCATTTCGCTAAGAATATGAGTTTGATTGCACTTCCGATGTATGGGGTGGAAGTGGATAAATCACAGTATGATGCAGCTATGAATGCATTGATCAATTGCAGTTTGGAAGATTTAAGTTTCTTAAATCATGAGATAGGTGTTTTCGAAGAGGTGAAATAATATGATGACTTACATTATTCTTTCGGCAGGTAGGGGAAGTAATCTTCAGCCTTTAACTTTAAAGTATGCCAAGACAAGCTATAAACTTGATGGCGAGACTACGGTTCTTCAGCGTATGGTCAGAAAGATCCGCGAAGAGGATAAGGACGCTGAGATAGTAGTTGTCGTTGGCTTTAAAGATGAGGAGATCAGGAAGGAACTTGAAGGCGAAGCGGTTCATTTTGTCATGAATCCTTTTTATGAGACTACCAATTCCATCGCATCTCTTTGGTTTGCCAAAGATTATCTGGAGAGAGAAAACGTTACGATAGTGCACGGTGATGTAGTTTTCTCGGATGAGATCATTAAAGAGTATTTAACAAAACCGACGGATTATCCTTATGTTTTGGGAGACTCATCTTATGTTCGCCCCGGCGCATACAATATTGTGGCTAAGGATGACCAGGTTTTGGTTATGAGCAAGAAATTGGAGAACTATACGGCAAAGTATTGTTGTCTGACTAAACTTGATCCTGTTTCCTCCAGGCTTCTCAAGGAAGAGATCGACAGTATGATCAACAACAATATGTATGACCAGTTTTTTGAGGACAGTTTGGTTCAGATGATTATGTTCCATGACTTCCAGTTATTCTACAAAGATATAGCAGGACTTAAGTGGTCGGAAGTTGACAGTGTGGATGATCTACTTAATGCTCAGGGGATTCACAGAGGTTAAAGCATGAATGTTGCTGTAATATTGGCCGGAGGCGTAGGGAACAGACTGGGAGCGGATATTCCCAAACAGTTCATTGAAGTTTGTGGAAAGCCTGTTTTGGCTTATACAATTGAAACATTTGAAAAGCACGCTGAGATAGATGTCATACTTGTTGTTTGCATCAAATCTTACATGGATTATATGTGGGAAATGAAAGATAAGTATAACTTCAGTAAGGTTAAGTGGGTTGCGGAAGGTGGAGATACTTTCCAGGCTTCTGTACTAAACGGTGTTAAATTCCTGGAAGATAAGATAGATAGAGAAGATATTATTCTCGTTCACTTTGGCGTTTCTCCTTTTGTATCGGATGAAATAATCTCTGACTGCATTAGAGTTTGCAGAGAAAAGGGTAATGCTATCTCAACTACTGATTACTACGTCTTATCTGGTAAGAAAGCAACTACGGCTTCGGTATCGGATCCTTCAAACTACAGTGAAGAGTACATTGACAGAGAAAACATTGCTATGATGAATTCGCCCCATGGATTCAAATACGGTTTTATAAGTGACTTTTATAAAGAGGCAATCGAGACCGGAATGATTGATAAGGTTGAGCCTCATACAACCACACTTATGTATGCCATGGGAAAGAGAATATA
>JAILEL010000217.1 GCA_024687845.1 Eubacterium sp. | reverse complement strand
CCCATTTCAACTATAAAGTAAGAAAACTTCTGGCTCCGTCTCCCGGAAGACGGTTCATTAGATAACAGGCTTTTTCCGCTATAAAGCACCTATTACCAGAAGTACTGCCGCAACATATACGTACTTTTTCCACTTTCCCGTATACCGCAGAACCTTACCGAACATTCCAAGTTTTTCGCGATGCTTTAATGTACTTTCGGAACTTTCGGAAAGGAAATACCATCTGATCCGGGCTACCCCTTCCTCATTCAGAGGATAAAGTCCCATCACTCTCTCCTTTCATAAAGCCCTGCCTAGTTATAAAAATATATCCGCAGTTAGATAATCTTAACTACGGATGGTAATATAGCATAGTTATAAATGGATGTCCACTGTTTTTCTTATCGATTTTCAAGCGTTAAACGCTGACTCCGTCTCTTACCAGATCATACATAAAGCTTTTATCTCCAAGCCTTCTGGTATTTATCAGCTTCATACCGATATGCGCATACTTATCTTTTTTCAGGCTTGCATCTGTTGATACTATAACAGGAAGCTTTCCTTTATCTGCTACTTCGAATGCAGTTTCTACAAGAGGACGCATGAAGCCTTTACCTTGATATTTTTCTTTTACTGCCAGAAGCTCTATCTGGACAAACTGCTTCTTGGAATCCCTGTAAGTCTTCTCAAGACTTGCACCCCCGGCCTGAAATTTCTTCATAATACCACCGAAATTCTTAAACCCCAGTGCTCTCATCATTCTCCACATCATCTTGATCATTGCCGTTCCGGGAAACGGATGAGTTGTATCCGTTAATATAATAATCCCTTCTTTTCTATCCGACGTACCATATACTGCACCGTATTCATTTGCTGTTCTGATCATTGCCGAAAGATAGTTTACTAGCTTATTCGAATCGGGATATCCCGGGAACAAAGGAACCATTCCGATTTCATCCGTTCCATAGTTATAATTCGCAAATACTTTTGCAAATTCCTTTATCTCTTCTTCTGTAAGTTTTACCTTATTTAACATATTGACCTCCTTGAAAATAATTGTGCTTTCAAGTATAATCCCGGTAAAATGACTTTCAATATTTTCAAAGTCATTATTTTATTTTTTTCGAAAGAGGTCTGATATGCCTAAGATTTTTACTGAAGACAATAGATTATCACTCAAAACCGAACTTCTTGATATCGGATTCATAATGCTTAAAAACGGCGGACTATCTTCCGTCAATATTGATAAACTTACCGCTGACGCCTATATAGCCAAAGGGACTTTTTACAACCTTTTTATAAACAAATCAGAATATATGTATCACATGATGATGCACGAAAGGAATCGCGCAAAAGAAAAGCTTGTATCCTACCTGAATGATAACGGCAAATTAACAAAGGATTCCCTGAAAGGCTACCTTATGTGGCTGTCCTCAGAGAATCCCAATGTATTTGCATATTTAACCGAATCTGAAAAGAAACGTCTGGTATCCTCATGGAAGGATAACTATATCGAAGATGAGGATAATGATTTTAAAACCATGAATATGCTTATTTCCCTTATAGATAATCCTGCTAAGGATCCCGACTGGATGCTTGCCTGCAATTATATGAAGCTTATTGCCGTAAGCCTGACCATGAAGAACATTTTCATTCAGGATAATTACGAAGAAATGATACATTCACTCATCAATAACATAGTCGATATACTGTATGAATAATACATATCTCTCCCCCTTTTCCATCTCAAGCATGAAGCGATATAAAGCAAGTTCTTTCTCTATTTCATCAAGTTCTTTGGAATTAATCATAGTAACTTGATCATATCCGTATGTCATCAGAATTTTCAAAGAATGCTTTTCTTTTTGCTTAACTTAAGTTATTATGATGTGTGGTGTTTTATTACCACAAAACTTTATTAAAGAAAAGAGGTCAGTAAATATGGATAAAGTTGTTTTAGCCTATTCAGGTGGACTTGATACAACTGCGGTAATTCCGTGGTTAAAAGAAACATATGGTTATGAGGTTATCTGCTGCTGTATAGACTGCGGTCAGGGTGAAGAACTTGATGGTCTTGAAGAGCGCGCACGTCTTTCAGGAGCCGCTAAGCTTTATATTGAAGATGTCGTTGATGATCTCTGTGAGAATTATATCATGCCATGTGTCCAGGCCGGTGCCGTATATGAGCATAAGTACCTCATGGGTACTGCTATGGCAAGACCTACCATCGCTGCTAAACTTGTTGAGATTGCTCGTAAGGAAGATGCAGTTGCAATATGTCACGGTGCTACTGGTAAAGGAAATGATCAGATACGATTCGAACTTGGTATCAAAGCTCTTGCTCCTGATATTAAAGTTATTGCTCCATGGAGAGATGACAGATGGCAGATGGATTCGCGTCAGGCTGAAATAGATTATTGTAAGGCTCATGGTATTGATCTTCCTTTTGGAACAGATCAGTCCTACAGCCGTGACAGAAATATATGGCATATCAGCCATGAAGGACTTGAGCTTGAAGATCCTTCACAGGCTCCAAATTACGATCATATGCTGGTTCTTGGAGTAACTCCTGAGAAAGCACCAGATGAAGATGTTGAGCTTACTATTTCATTTGAAAAAGGTATGCCTGTATCTCTTAATGGCAAGAAAATGAAGGTTGCTGATATCATCCGCGAGCTTAATACAATCGGTGGAAAGCATGGTATCGGAATCGTTGATATCGTTGAGAACAGAGTTGTTGGTATGAAGAGCCGTGGAGTATATGAGACTCCTGGAGGAACAATTCTTATGGAAGCTCATCAGCAGCTTGAAGAGCTTGTTCTTGACCGCGACACTATCGCTCTTAAGAAAGACCTTGGAAGCAAGCTTGCCAGCATAGTATATGAAGGCAAATGGTTTACTCCTGTTCGCGAAGCTATATCAGCTTTCGTAGATGTAACTCAGCAGTATGTAACTGGTGAAGTAAAGCTTCGCCTTTACAAAGGTAACATCATCAAAGCCGGTACAACTTCACCATATTCTCTCTACAGCGAATCACTTGCTTCATTTACAACAGGTGATATGTATGATCATCATGATGCAGAAGGCTTCATCACACTTTGGGGACTTCCACTTAAGGTTCGCGCTATGAAGATGAATGAACTTAAGAAAGAAAATAAGAAATAATTAAGTACATACAGTATATTTTTTCTAATCAACAAAACACGCCCACTAGCTCATATGATGTGTAGCCAGTGGGCGTATTTTTAATATGTCGCATACCACATTTTCAAAATGTGGCACTTATTATAACAGATTTCGGATCATTTCTGCATCATAGGTAACTGAATTCAGTTTATCAACTTCTATCCTGTATAATGCATTTGCAGCTATATGCTCTGCTGCCTGCTCTATATCTCTTATTCCTGATGTATTCTTAAAGATATCCATTACCGCATCTAATGCTTCTTCTGTTATTACGATTTCTTCACTACGAAGTCCGATTCGCTTTAAAACTTTTGGCATAGCAAAGCGTGTAAATATTACCCGCTTTTCCTCCAGCGTATAATCCGGAAGTTCTATAACTGCAAATCTAGACATAAGTGGTGCACTGATATCTGCTTTATTATTAGCTGTTGCTATCGGATAAACACCCGTTGTTGGTATGTTGCATTCAACATAGTTATCTGTAAATCCCAGGTTATCCAGGAGAGTCAGAAGAACATCAGCAGGATTTCCATTTCCCTTTCCCGATGCTGCTTTATCCAGCTCATTTATGATAAATACCAGATTAGAGCTTTCCGCATTTGCAAATGCTTCCATAATAAGTCCTGGTTTTGCATTTGCGTATATACGAGAACTACCAGTCAACTGCTCCGGATCATTTATCGAACTCATCTCAAGGGTTGTCCATGACATTTTAAGGATTCTTGCTACAGCATACGCAATCTGTGATTTACCTGTTCCCGCAGGACCTATCAGAAGTATTCCATATGCCGGCAGAGTATGTGTACGATTAATCTGAATTATAGTTTCAATTATTCGTTGCTTTACACTTTCCAGTCCGTAAAGTTCTTCATCGAGGATTCGTCTTGCCTCTACAGGATCTATTGGCTGAAAATCGGTATTCTTCCACTGAATGCTGAGCATGATTGAAAGCGCTCGCTGTGCATGTCTTCTTTCTTCTGGCGTCACTTCTGAAGACTTCGCAACAGCAAGATTACGTCTTGCCCATAGTCTAATATTATCCGGAAGTGTACTTCCTGCACACATAAGATAATCTGTTATGCTCTGAATGCTTGTAAGCCTCATATCATCTGCATCATCTATCTCATCTGGATCGACTGTTTCTTCAGATGGTGCATCACTTTGAAGAAGGCGGTCAATCATAAACTGCAAGAATCCATTTTCACCGGAAAGCTTTGAGCCTCTTACAGCCACTCCTGTTTCAAGAATCTTATATACCGCATAGCCTCTTTCAGTAGTCTGACCTGAGAGACGTACCATAATGTGATTCTCACCGAGCCACTTTAGAAGATTCTCAAATCTCGCATCGATTTCCAGAATGTTATGCGATGACTTTTCTTCCGTGTCATATATAAAAGCCGAACCTACAGTCGGAGCCTCAAACATACCATTTGAATGATGAACAAGCTTAGAACCGCTGTCTTCAAGAATCATTATCGGATGTTCGGCGCTGGTCGTTCTCTCACTTGAGAAATGCAGCTTATAACTTTTCTCAGCCTTTACAACCTCTTCCTTCTTTTCATTAAAATCAAATACAGGCATGTAAATAATCTCCTCTCTAGGTAATTCATAACAAAATCTATATTAGTCTAACATACTCTGAAATATTTGTTAAGTGCTACGCAAATAACAATCATTATTCTATAAAAGAACCCGCTGATAAACGGCGGGTTCAAAAAAATTTATAATACTGTAACCTTATTTCTTCCACTATTCTTTGATGTATACATAGCTTTATCCAGTCTGTTAAATGCATCATCAAAAGTATCATCATTCTTTAGTTCAGTAATACCAATCGAGCATGTGATATGTCCAATCTCAGGGAACTCATGCTTTTCAACCTTCTTGCGAAGTTCATCGGCTATCTCAAAGAACTTATCACCAGTTATTCCGCTAAAGACGATAACGAATTCCTCACCACCCCATCGACCTATAATAACTTTTTCTTCACCAAAAAATGTCTTAATGATTTCTGTAAAAGTCTTGAGTGTGGTATCGCCTACAGCATGTCCGAAATTATCATTAACACTCTTGAAATAATCAAGATCAAGCATCATAAGAGATATTGGTTCTTCTGTTTTTTTCCGGTTATTAATTGCATTATAAAGCTCATTTTCAATACCACCGTGATTTAACACTCCAGTTAGGGAGTCTGTAAGTGCAAGCTTTTCATATTTCTTAAGAGTAGAAAGAAGCTCAACAGAATTCTCATGAATGTTCTGAACCATGAAAACGAATCTATAATCATCTTCATTGCTAGTCTCTGCTCGACTGAAAATAAGTTTAACCCAGATATATTTACCCTCCAGGTTCTGCATCATGCAATCAAAGGAAGATGTACGTCCTGGGGTGAAATTCTTCTTCAGATACTCTGGATCCGTACGACGCAGAAACTGCTCCTGATCCTCAGGCCAGATCATATTTACTATCATCAAGCGCCATTCAGAGTATTTGATACTTGAATTAACTGTATCATCAGAAATCTCAGTTATACTGAGGCTGCTTGTGGTATCATGCACGATATCAATGTACATAGAAAACAGATATGTATTCTGAATAGTATTGACCTTCTTAGCAGTAGAATACTCTTCCTCATACTCATTATCATCAAGCTCGTCCATAATAAACATATATTTTTTAGGATTAGTCAGTGGATAAACAAATAACTGTATTATATGCTGTTGATTATCTGCATCTATGACTTTGATACGGCGGCTATACTTACCTTTAAACTCACCGTATGAGGATATGAATACATGATAATCCTCTGTTATTTTTTCATTCGAATCATTGAAATGAAACCACAGTTTCTCAATGAGATCATGATAACTTCCACTGTCATCAAGGAATTTATCAAACATACCTTTTTTGAAAAGTGTCTTATACTCATTCAAATCTGAATCTGCAATAAGAACTGCGTCTATGTTTTCCTGTAATAAAACAGGTACATCCTGAAATGTATAATCTGCCAATACCTTATCTACCATAACCATATACCCCTAATTAATTTTATAGTAAATTATACCCCATAAATATTTTAACCCATACATTGTCAACAGCTTCATACAATAAATCTTATAACAGGACGTGGTTAGTTATCAATAAAAACAAAGTATGATTTATAAAAGATTTCTGTTATTTTGATGACCTTATATCTTAATTATCACTCTACCCTAACCACAATAACCATCGGATTCAGCCCCTTTGAGCGAATAAGTTTCAGGTCTGCTTCCATGACTAGTTGTTCCTGTTTTACCTCATCCCCTTCTTTAACATTCACCTTAAATCCTTCTCCGTTCATTTTAACTGTATCCAGGCCCACGTGCACCAGAATCTCCACGTTACTATTTTTAAATGATATAGCATGCTTTGTGGTTGCTACCGTTGAGACTATTCCACTTATTGGTGCGTATATTTTTCCATCCTTTGAAAGGATTCTGCAGCTAAACTGATTTCTTTTTCAGCCTCTTCAAACTCCCACAGAGATGTAACCATTGGAAGCATGATCCGAACATTTCCATGCTTAGCAGTTCGAAGGATAGCTCGAAGCTGCGTTCTGAATAGCTCTTTATTTGCAAGAGATATCCTAAGCCCCCGCATACCAAGAGCCGGATTAAGCTCCTTAGGCAGTTTCATCCAGTTTGCCTGTTTATCAGAGCCGATATCCATAGTTCTTATTATTATTTCCTTACCCTTCATAGCCTTTACCACATAGGAGTAAGCCTCAAACTGTTCCTCCTCAGTTGGTGCATTAGCTCTATTTAGAAATAAAAATTCTGAACGAAGCAGCCCTATTCCATCCGCTCCGTTATTACTAAGAATTTCTATTTCTTCCGGGCTTGATATATTTGCATAAATCTTCGTTTTTGTAGCTATCTGTTCGGATGACTGCCTCTGTTCTTCGCGTATACTAAGCAGTTCTTTCTGATGCAGCTCAGCTTTTTTTACCTTCTCCTCATCAGGATTTACTAAAACCATGTTTTCTT
>JAILEL010000200.1 GCA_024687845.1 Eubacterium sp. | reverse complement strand
CATGGACATGATCGATATGGGAATCGATATTCAGTGGGATGAGAAGACTCGTATGGTGTTCTCTAAGGATACCGGTGAAGCAGAAGAACAGTCGGTTTGCACAGGCTTTTATCTTCAGAGAGAAATCATGGACTGTGAGATACATTTTCTGATCGACAGTGTGATGGATGCAGATTACATCTCTGATAATCAGAAGATGCAACTGGTGAAAAAACTGGAAAGCTTATCCAGCAAGTATTTTAGAAAGAATACAGGAACATCAAGAAGGAATGTGAAAGAACCGACTTCAAGTAATCAGATGTTCTACACGGTGGATATCATTAATGAGGCGATTGCCACGAAAAAGAATGTTCAGTTTCTCTACAGAAAGTATCGGGCGGGGCGGCGCGGTCTGGAAGAACAGTATGAAGAGCATATCGTTGCTCCATATGAAACCGAGATAGTAAATGGAAAATATCTGCTGCTCTGCCGAGATGCAGATGGGGCGGACTTAGAGTTTAGAATTGACTATATTTCAGAAATGCGTTTGGTTGGTTCTGATATGTCGTATCGAAGAGGTCTTTCTGCTGTTACGAAAAATGTGAATGAACAGGCTGTTAAGTTCCTGGCGGATGAAAGCAGAGTGTCTTCCTTTGTTGAATTCTTCGGCAGGCAGTCATTAAAGGTAAATCGGATGGAAAATGGTGATATTCTCGTTTCTACCAGAACAGATCCGCAGAAGGCGTTGGAATTTGCGTTGTCACATTCTATGGACGTGACCATCATTGAGCCGCAGTCTTTACGCAATCGTGTGGTAGGAATGCTGCAGAGCAGTTTGGAGGGATATATCGGTAATTCGTGTGGAAGGGTGGGGTGATGGACTAAAAAATGCACATAGGTACTTTTATACTATATGTGAATATAGAAGGAATACGTAGTTGAACGGAGGGACAGATATGGCTAATCGACCGGTTTTTGAGGTGATGGAACAGGCGCCTTTTTTTAGAAGGATAAATATTGATTTTACATTCTATAATGGGTTTTCCTTTCAGCAGAAACAGAGGTGCATTCGGAGCCTGCATGGAAGTTACAGGGATGTGACCGGAAAGGATAAGATTCTGGAGGTTTCAAGTAAGTCTGATAATCCTCTGGGCGTAGCACTTAGTGCATTTAATCTTTCCATGGTTGAAGAACAGGGTAGGCAGATGACAGTAGAATCTCTGTTTCAGGGAAGCAAGGTGTTCCGACATGGCCAGGAAATCTTGGGGCCGTATACAGATATCTATACCATGCCATCTCCGGAAGCACATAAGGATGAACGGCTTCGTGGCCCGGGAAAGATAAAGTGTTTCCAATATTTTGATCAGGAATTCCCGATCAATCCCCCCACATATTTCTTCGACTGGCTGTATGTGAATGCACTTCATCAGAATCCGGATCTGGCCGAGCAAGTGATCAGATATAAGGCATTTACAGACATTGAGTTTAATCCGGCTCGGCAGATTAACTGTCAGGCAGAGGCGGCAGCCATCTACGTCGGGTTGAAGAACAGTGGGAAGCTTGAAGCGGCATTGGAAGACAAGGACACTTTCAGTAGAGTGGTGTTTGAGAAATAAGAGGTGGCGCTTATGAAGAAAGAAATTATCACAAGAAGACTGAAACTTCTGCCATCTGTTGATGAGCGGGACAGGGATAACTATATAATGCATCTGAAAGATGAGGATATTTTCTTTTATCAGTACGGGCAGGTTTACTCGCCGGAACTGGAAGAGGCTATCGATTTCCACAGCAGTGGGGTGATCTATTATACGGTTTTTCTTAAGGATACCGATACCATGATTGGGTATGTCGGAATACTTCCGGAGATGGATTCTAACGGAGATTCGTATGGGGATTTGGAGTTTTATTTCTTCCCGGAATACCGAAGGATGGGATATGCAGTGGAAGCTGTCACAGCGTATATTGATTGCTTCTGTGCCGGAGATTTGACAGGAAAAAGAGAAACTCAGATTTGTGCGGAAACAATATATGAGAATACGGCATCGAGAAACCTTCTTGTGAAGATGGGCTTTCAGAAAGAGGCAGTTGGACTCAAGGGATTAGTGGATGGCGATAATTTCAGGAGTTATGGAGTGGCATGTTATCGCCTTGAATTACCGAATAATGAGGAGTGGTCGGCTTAGGCTTAAGCATAAAGAATGATTCTGAAGCTTGAATATGAAGAAGAACGGGATTGGGATTGCGAGGAGTAGAGATGAAACTGATTTTTCTTGATGTGGATGGGGTTCTGAATCGTGTACTGACAAAGGCGCAGGCACCTAGTGGATGCACAGGGATCGAGACGGAACTGGTGAAGAATCTGGCGAAGATCGTGAATGAAACTAATGCGTTAATCATTTTGACGAGTGACTGGAAGATTGGGTGGGAGGCAGTATTCTTCTGCTGCTCGGAAGATGCGCAGTATTTGAATGAGATGCTGGCGAAGGAAGGACTGCAGATCGTGGGTAAGACCTACGATGACCATGTATATGATTATTTTTTGCAGGACCGGGGAAGAGGGATTCATCGATACCTGGATGCACTTGAGAATGCAGAGGGATATGTGGTGATCGATGATCATGTCTTTGGGGATTTTGATGAAGAAATACGGAAGCATTTGATCAAGACGAACTGTTATGAAGGACTTTCCGTGGAAAAGGCGGAGCAGGCAATCGAGATTTTGAATATGCAAATTGCAGAGGTGACAAAGAATGGGAAAACATGATGTTAATGCAATTAATTTGAAGGTGTATGTCGTAACTCCGATTCACGGTGGTCCAGTTTGGGCTTTGGTGAGTATACCATCTTTACATCCGGTCTGAAAGACGAAGAGGGAGATAGAAAATGGGTTGTAATGTCTGAATGCATGGACAGAGGCGAGGATAAGGAGTTCGGAAAGAAACTGTTAGAGCTCTGGATGGAGCAGATACAGATCGTTGAGTAGGAGGGACGAACAATGTCGGTTATAGATAAAAATATGTATGAAAAACTGAAGGGCTGGAGTGATCGGGAAAGACCGAAGAATCAATTCATGATGTGTGTGAACAGCCGGGACCGCGCACTCACGGATATGACGGTCAGAAAACTCATGTGTCAATTGGAAGACCTGCTTGGGCTGAAGCTCTTTTGTACGCTGATCACCCCAAAATCACCGGCAATACTTTCTGCTCGATAAATTCAACCCGGTCAAAGATTCTTGGCTTGAAGGTGCCGGTTATTCCTACAGATATATTTGATTCTTTATTGATATAGATGATATTCCCGCTGTCACCGATCGCGGCATAGACATCTCTGTCGTCATATGGCTTGTACCATAAATAGCAGTAATTCATAAAGCCAAAACGTTCGCCTAATTTAAGGTGTGGAGTTGTCATTCCTTTTATGTATGCGTGAGAGACGATCGTTTTGCCTTTGTGATGACCGCAATTTAACACCATTTCCCCAATGACGGCCATATCTCTTGCGGACATACATAATCCCCAACCTGCGGTTACACTGCCCTGAGGATCAGAGTACCACTCGTTTTTCCTGGGATTCTTGTTCATAAAAAAATCAAACTGATCTTCTTTTGAACTGTCTCCGTGTAATACACGCTTTGGCAGTTCTAATGGCTCAAACAGATTCCTGTTGGCAAAATCAATACATTTCTCACCGCTTGAGCGCTCGATTATTCCTGCTAAGATCTGAATACCAAGCGTAGCATATCTGAATTCGCCGGTGAGACCTTTTCGTCCGCCAAGAAAATCCAACATCGCTAAAGTCCAATCTTCGGAGGTACACACCTTCTTCCACGGTTCCGAACTTCCTTTATATGGAGCTGTCATCGTGATCAGATGCCTGACCGTAACATCGTAGATTGTTTTCTCACCACGTTTTACGGCATAATCCGGAAAGAAATCCATCACCTTTTGATCAAGGCTTTTGATACAGCCCTTATCCAGTGCAATCCCGGTAAGCAGTCCTATTACACCTTTGGTCACGGAATTGACGTTCATCGCATCTAAAGTCGTAAATCCGCGCCAGCAATCATCATATATGGCTGAACCATCCTTAATCGCATAGATCTGGCAGATGTTGCTCTCGTTTCCGGTGCTTTCGGAAATAAGAGCATGAAGTTGTTGTTTATCCATGAAAAAACTCCTTTTCGTAAAGATTCGGACGTCCTAAGAAAAGACTAATCGAATTAAAAATTCTTTTCAAGTACATTTTATTGTTTTATTGTTGATCATTTCCGAAAGCCGGAAGTTCCCTTATAGGGAAGACTTTTCTGTGAATAAGATAACCTGTGCTGGCTGATCAACGGTACGGAGGTAAGGCTATCGCTGCCAGGAGCGTTATGACGATATATAATCCCGTTGATTTCATTATGATTTATGATATAATTAGTAGGTGTCCGGAGTCTTTGCCGGTATGTGTAAAGAACCGCCCACATTAAAAGAACTTTCAGATATTCCGGGGAGTTCTCATCAGAATGTTAAACAGATACTCCTGAAACTGGAGAAAAAGAATTTTATCGAGTTTCGGGTTGATGAGTCTGATAAACGAAAACAGCGGATAATACTCACTGATTCCTGCAGAAAGTTCTGTGAGAAGAATAATGAGATGAGCATAAGTATTATGGGAAAGATGTTTGATGGTATACCGGAGAAAGACATTGTGACTACGATTCAGACAATAACTAAGATTGAGAGCAATCTTAAACCTATAATATATTAAGTAATACAGAAATATATTCAGGCCGTTGCACAGACGCTTGGTTCTATCGGAAGTTTTATTCCGGTAATTATCCAGCATGAAAAAGAAAGTCTGGATGAAAAGGGCTTTAGGATTCCCGCTTAGGTATCCTAAATAAACCTTTGTCCTGTCAGAATAATAGATTTATTTAATAAGAAAAAAATAACTTGAAGATATATACGAAAATGTTTATAATTAGCGTATGTAAGCGCTTACATTTTATTTGGTATAAGAGGAGTTATTTTATGAGTAATGCTATTGTTGGTCAGTCTGGAGGTCCTACAGCTGTTATTAATTCCAGTCTTGCTGGTGTTTATGAAGCTGCAAAACAAAGAGGTGCAAAGCATGTATATGGAATGTTACATGGTATACAGGGACTTCTTAATGAAAAATATATTGATCTGTCGGAAAAGTTTGAGTCGGCTCTTGATATAGAGCTTTTGAAGAGAACTCCATCGAGTTATCTTGGCAGTTGCAGATATAAGCTGCCTGACTGGAGAGATGAAGAAGGAGAGAAGGTATATAAAAAAATATTTGATATTCTGAAAAAACTTGATATTAGTTATTTCTTCTATATTGGTGGAAATGACAGCATGGATACTATTTGCAAGCTCGCGGAATATGGAAAATATGTTGATAGCAACATAAGATTTATGGGTGTTCCTAAAACAATAGATAATGATCTTATGGTTACAGATCATACACCAGGCTATGGTAGTGCAGCAAAGTATATTGGTGTTGTGATGAAGGAAATTATTCGTGATGCAAATGTTTATGGAAATAGATCTGTTACGATAGTTGAAATAATGGGAAGAAATGCAGGATGGCTTACAGCTGCATCAGCTCTTGCTAAAGAAGAAGATTCCGAGGGAGTTGATATGATAGCACTTCCTGAAATAATATTTAATGTTGACAGGTTTGTGGAGAAAGTTGAGCGAATGCAGAAGATAAAACCGAGTGTTGTCATTGCTGTATCTGAAGGTGTTAAACTTAAGGATGGAAGATATGTATGTGAACTTGCAGATGATGTACATGCAGTTGATGCATTTGGACATAAAGCTCTTACTGGAACTGCAAGATACCTTTCAAATATCATTGCCAGATCAATAGATACAAAAACGAGAAATATAGAGCTTTCAACGCTTCAGAGATGTGCTGGACATGTTAGTTCAAGAACTGATATTACCGAAGCATATCAGGTTGGAGGTGCAGCAGTAAAGGCTGCATATGAAGGTGAAACAGGTAAGGTTATAACTTTAAAAAGAATATCAAATGCTCCTTATCAGTGTACTACTGAGATACATGATATAAGTGAGGTTGCAAATCTTGAGAAAAAGGTTCCAATAAATTGGATAAATGAAGATCATACTCAATTGAAACAAGAATTCATAGATTACGCAAAGCCTCTTATTCAGGCAGAGCTTACCCCGGTATATGTAGGCGGACTTCCACGTCATATATATCTTCCAGAATGAATAAGATATGAGGTTTTTTGAAAAAATATAATAAAGAGCAGCCATGAATGAGTTTTTCCAACCCTGCTTAATGGCTGCTTTTTGTTTGTATATAATTTTATTAATTGATAGAAGATAATTAAGTGTTATGCATTTGAATCTGTTAGTGATTGCATATATCTGTCCATGTCATCGGCTATTTTCTTGGATTCTGAGACAGCAGCGACTACTGTTTTTGCTCCTGTAACAACATCACCTGCAGCAAATACTCCATCCATAGTTGTTTCTCCTTGTGAATTTGTTGCAAGTGTACCACGTGCATTAAGCTTTAGTTCTTTATCTCTGTTTACTAAGCGGTCTTGAGGCTTCTGGCTTATGGAAATAATTATTGTATCTGCAGGAATCAGTCTTCTTGTATTTTCCAAAGTTATATATTCGCCTTCTTCATTTTGAATTACATCACACATTACAGGTCCTTCGTCAAGTATTTCAACACATGAAATGTTGAATTCGAAGTGTACTCCATCTATTTTTGCGTAATCATATTCCTTCTGAGATGCTGCAACTTCTGATTCTCTTACGTAAATTGTGACATTTTTAACACCATGTCTTATTGCTGTTCTTGCTACGTCCATAGCAGCGTTTCCTGCACCTATTATTGCTACTTCATCTCCAAGATCATAAACATCTGGATTATTAAGATAATTAATCGCATAATGCACATTCCCGAAGGTTTCTCCCGGAATTCCTAATCTGTTAGGCCGCCAGGCACCAGTACCAACAAATACAGATTTGTAGCCATCCTTCAGAAGATCAGCTATTGATGTAGAACCTCCGATAGCAAAGTTTGGTCTGACAAGAATACCAAGATCTTTAAATTTTTTTAGATATCTGTCTAGAATAGACTTGGGGAGTCTGAAGTCAGGTATTCCATATCTTAGTATTCCACCGATTTTATCATTTGTTTCAAAAATTGTAACCTTATATCCGCGACTTGCAAGACGTATTGCAATAGTTATGCCTGCAGGTCCGGCTCCAATTACAGCAACCTTCATACCATTTGGCTTTTCCTGTGCTATTTTAATTCTTTCAAAACAGGAATCAGATATATATTTTTCTATTTCAGAAAAATGCACAGGGGTTCCTTTGATTCCTCTTACACAATGCCCTTCACACTGATTCTCATGATTGCATACGAGAGAGCAGATTACTGAAAGAGGATTATTTTCAAAAAGAATTTCTGCAGCTTTCATGGTTTCATTTTGCTTAAAAAGTTGAATAACTTCAGGAATAGAAGTATGTATAGGACATCCTTCCTGACATTTTGGATTTTTACAATTAAGGCATCTTTCTGCCTCCTCGATTACATAAGCAGCCATAGATTTTCTCCTTTATATAAAAATGATGCCTCAGTATTTAATACTTTGGCATCATACTTGTGTACTGAAAATAGATTTCTTTTCCTGAACCACCTGCTTCTGTAACAACTACAGTAGTATCAGGAAACTTACGCATCGCGAGAAAAGTACATTTCTTCAATTTGACCTCATAAAGACCATGCATGAGTTCATCTACAAATTGCTGCGCTGCGTCCTTTGGATCATTGGCATCTATTATCATAGATGTACTTGTTGATTTGCAGTGATATCTTGTATATCCCATGGTATTTCCCTCACCATTTATATAAAGATGAGGCTATTATATATAAGAATCTGGTCTTTGTCAAAAAGTAATTATGTAAACAATAGGGCGATGTTTTAAAGGACAACGCCATCCTTGAATATAGATATTTCTCTAAAACCATGCTCTTCTGATTTTGTCTTTTTTCCACTGGCTATTTCCATGACAAAATCAAGCAGTCTATCACCAGCAGCATCTAGATTTTCTCCTTCCGCAACACTTCCTGCATTAAAATCGATCCAGCTTTGTTTTCTTTCGTATAGCGTGGTGTTTGTGGAGATTTTAACAGTAGGAGCTGGAGCTCCAAAAGGTGTTCCTCTGCCAGTAGTAAAAAGAATCATATGTGCACCGGCCGCTGTAAGATCGGTAGAACTGACAAGATCGTTTCCAGGACCGGATAGAAGATTGAGTCCTTTTTTTGTGACTTGATCTGCATAGGATAGAACGTCTACTATCTGAGCACTTCCTCCTTTTTGGACACATCCGCATGATTTATCTTCCAAAGTAGTTATTCCACCAGCTTTATTTCCGGGACTTGGATTTTCATATACAACCTGACCGTGAGATGTAAAATATTTTTTGAAGTCATTTACCATTGAAACAGCCTTTTCGAATATTTCTTCATTCTTACAACGACTGAATAATATTGATTCTGCCCCAAACATTTCAGGTACTTCTGTAAGAACAGTAGAGCCTCCTAAAGCTATCAGTCTGTCAGAGAATCTTCCAACAGTTGGATTTGCCGTAATTCCAGAGAGACCATCAGAACCGCCGCATTTCATTCCAATTATCAGTTCACTTGCAGGTATTTCGGTTCTGGTATATTCAGATGCGTATTCTGCAAGCTCAGTCAATAGTTTAGAACCTTCTGCAATTTCATCTATACAGTTTTGGCAAGTCAGGAATTTGATTCTTCTTTCATCCCAGCTTCCCAGGGCTTGCTGGAACTGGGACATAGTGAGATTTTCACATCCAAGACCTAATATAAGAACTGCACCTGCATTTGGATGCTTAGCTAGAGCTGAGAGCAGTTTTTTGGTAGTTTCGTGATCTCCACCCATCTGGCTGCAACCAAATGGATGAGTAAAAGTATATAATCCGTCAATGCTACCATTAACGAGATGTTGATTTTCATTGACAAGTTTATTTGCTATTGAATTGACACATCCGACAGTTGGTATAATCCAGATCTCATTTCTTATTCCAACTTGCCCGTTTGAACGTCTATATCCCATAAAGGTTCGTTGGCTAACGGCTGGAAGAGGGTATTCCTGGTGAATGTAATTATAATCTTCATTTTCTGAAATCTTTGTTTTTGCGTTATGAGTATGTATCCAGCTGCCTTCTGATATATCTTTGGTTGCTACTGCGATAATATTACCATATTTGATTATATCATTACCGCAATCTATGTCTGTAAGAGCAACCTTGTGTCCTCTGGAAATGGATTCGGTGGTGGTAAGCTCACGACCATCTAATTCGATAATTTCACCAGAACTGATATTATCTAGTGCTACAGCTACATTATCATTTGGATTAATCTTAATAAGTTTCATTTCAATCACCATCTTCAAATGAATTATTGAACGAGTTTCATAGCTTCGTACATGCCTTTATCCTGAATCATTTTCATATACTTTATTACGGCATCTTCGAAACCGGTAAGATTGGATAATGAATCGCCCCAGAAAGCTTTATTTGAAATTACAGCACGAACAAGATTCTGTATTGAGTCTTCCTTGTGAGAGTAGAAGAATTCTAAAACCTCTAAATCATCATGAATTTCATATTCTTCATCTCCTCTTTTTCCAATGAGGCAACCATCTCTCATGGTTTGTCCATTGTGATAGAATGTGATATAAGCTGCAAATGAAAATGCAAGACATTCTGCTATAGCGCCGTTGTTTCTTTTTGCGTATTCGAGAAGAGAAGGCATACATCTTGCTTTCCATTTAGATGTTGAATTCAGCGATATAGATAGAAGCTGATGATCAACAAAAGGATTAGAAAATCTTTCAACTACATCTGAAGCAAACTGAGCCAGATTATCTTTTGGAAGATCAAGTGTTGGAATGACTTCGTCATATATAGTTTTCTTCATGAATCCAAGAATTGTTTCATCCTGCATACAATCTCTGACGATGTTTTTACCAGATAGATAAGCAGCCATGATAAAAGAAGTATGTGCACCGTTCAGGATACGTACTTTACGCTGCTTATATGGAGTTACATCATCAACAACAATAATTGGAAGACCTGCTGCTTCAAATGGAAATTCATCTTTAATGGAAGAAGGACCTTCTATTACCCAAAATCCAAAAACTTCTCCGGTATCTAGAAGATTATCTCCATAACCGAGCTCTTCACAGATTGAACTTGCCTCATTTCTAGGATATCCGGGTACTATTCTGTCAACGAGAGTAGAGCAGAACACATTTTCGTTATCTACCCAAATTCGAAAATCATTTTCCAGTCCCCAAAGATCAATATATTGATGAACACATTTAAGTAGTTCATCACCATTATGGTCGATGAGCTCACAAGACAGGATTATAAAGCCGTTAAGCCCTGTCTTGTATCTTTTGTAAAGAAATGCAGTGAGCTTAGCGGGAAAGGATGAAGGAGGTGTATCATCTGCTTTACATGATGATACATATTGTATTCCTGCTTCGGTTGTGTTAGAAACTATAAATCTCAAGTCTGGATTTTCTGCGCACTTCATCAGCTCATCATAGTTCTCATAAGGATTAAGACATCTTGAAATAGAGGATATTACTCTTTTTTTATTAACACTTTTACCGTTTTCGTAGCCACGGAGGAAGAGGGTATAAAGACCCTCCTGATCATTGATCATAGAGGCCAGGCCTTGACTGATAGGCTGTGTTACTACAACTTTACCATTAAAACCTGCTTTTTCATTCATTATGTCAATAAAGTAATCAACAAAAGCACGAAGAAAATTTCCCTCACCAAATTGAAGAACCTTTTCTGGTGCATTTTGGAGTATGTAACCATCATATCCTATATCATTAATAGTATTGTAACTAAGTTTTTCCATCATTAAAATCCTCTCTTAAATTATGGGTTAAGATGGTTTACAGGCTAAAATATCTTTTAGCATTATTAAAGCTGATTCCTTCAATAATCTTTTTGAGGGAGGCTTCATTTGCTGGATATTCACCATTTTCTACCCACTCACCTATCAGATTACACATGATACGACGGAAATAGTCGTGTCTTGTGTAAGATAGGAAAGAACGGGAATCGGTGAGCATACCAACGAAATTGCCCAGCAGACCAAGATTTGCAAGTGCTTTCATCTGTTCTACCATGCCGTCTCTAGTATCAAGGAACCACCATGCTGCACCCATCTGTATTTTTGAAGGTACTTCATCTGATTGAAAAGCACCCATGCAAGTTCCAATTAGGTTGAAGTCGCTATGATCTAAGGAGAAAATTATTGTTTTAGGAAGCTCATTAGTTTTATCGAGAGCAGAGAAGAGCATAGCAAGTTCATCTCCACAGTTGCTCTTTGCAATCATGTCATATCCTGTATCAGGACCTTCTAATCTGAACATTCTTTCGTTGACATTCCTGGTACATGAATAATGAATCTCCATAACAATGTTTTCTTTGTGATACTTCCTTGCGAGGCTAAGAATAACAAAGGTTTGATATTTGTCGATTTCTTCTTTTGAGAGGGAATCACCTTTTAGCGATTTTGCGAAGATTTCGTTAGCCTCATCTGCAGAACATTCAACAAATGGAACATAATCAAGTCCATGATCTGAAGCGCGACAGCCGTGCTCTTTGAAGTAATCAATTCGCTGCTCCAGCGCGCCAACTACCTCAACTGCTGAGCTTAGTCTGTCCTTGCCGACTGATGCAGCAAGTTGCTTGATATAATCATGAAATCCTTCCTTCTGAATATTTATCGCCTTGTCAGGTCTGAAGGATGGCCTTACAAGGAATTTTATTGAAGAATCTGCAGCTATTTTTTCGTGCCATTCAAGCGTATCAATCGGATCATCAGTTGTGCCAATATAGTAGACATTAGATTTTTCTATGATGCCTCTGACAGTAAGAGAGGGATCTGTCTGCAGCATCTCAGAAGTTTTGTCCCATATAGCTTTGGCATTTTCAGGTGTAAGAGGTTCTTCAATACCAAAGTATTTTTTGAGCTCAAGATTACACCAGTGATACATCGGATTGCCTATAGCCATTTCTAGTGCTTCTGCAAATTTTTCAAATTTTTCATATGGATCAGCATTTCCTGTTACATATTCCTCAGGAACGCCGTTTGAACGCATTACACGCCATTTATAATGATCACCGAAATATGTTCCATCGTCCTGACGACCACCGAGCCATACTTCAGCTATATTGTTATATCGTCTGTTCTCATATATTTCTTTTGGGGATATATGACAGTGATAATCAATCAATTGCATAGATTCTGCATAGTCATGGAATAGATGCTTTGCAGTCTCGTTATGTAGCATAAAATCAGAATTCATAAAAGTATTCATATTAATAACCTCCAAAATGTAAGCGCTTACACAATTATATGTTTAAAAAATTTAAATGTCAAGGTATAAAACAACGTATTTTTTGACATAATAACTTTATTTTACTGATAATTTGACATTGTGTCACTCACTGTTACTATTCACGGTTTATGAGATATAATTGAAAAACAACTGCTTGCAGTTTGTTTTTCATATTATATCTCATAATACCTGCGAAGCAGGAACTCAAAAAACACGATTCAGTGCTGCGTAAGCAGCAATAGAACATCGCAT
>JAILEL010000198.1 GCA_024687845.1 Eubacterium sp. | reverse complement strand
GCAAAGAAAAAGAGCATTAAAGCAACTGACCTTATAGGCCAGCCACTCTACTGCTCTGAACAAAGCTGGAATATTGAAATACCTGAATGGGCCGGAGAAAGGTTTTCCAAGCTACGTCTCGAGGGCTCCTTCAGACTATCTTATAATGCATCCATGTTTGCAAAAGAAGGATTGGGCCTTCTGCTTACATTCGAACATCTTATTAACTGCTCTGAAGAAAGTGATCTTGTATTCAGACCCCTTTATCCAAAGCAGGAAACAAGACTATATCTTATCTGGAATAAATATCAGACATTTACACCTATAGCTCAGAAGTTCCTTAATCAAATTAAAGAATCCTTCATGTAAGATAATAACTTTAATCGGTTAAAAATGCGTCCCCGCATAGAAGAAAGAGCAAATTACAAGAATTTCCACTATCACTTCGATCATTCCAATAACCTTGTATTGGGATGCACCTGATATCTTTCCACTGACTATTCCTAAAATCGATAATAGTATTCCCGGAAACACACTTAATCCAAATAGTGCAAATGATGTTTGCATTAAACCTGCATACAAATCATCCCCTGCAAGAAAATGGTCTCGGTTAATACTTAAACCAATCTGTATTCCCCAAGCAGCTATCAGAAATGCCGCGGGAATCATAACAAGAATCATGGCTATAATATCTTTCTTTCTACGACCTACACCTTCCTCATATCTACGGATACCCACCCTGGTATCAGGTTCAAGAATCATCTTTCTAAATATCCAATTGCTATTTAATATATCATCACCATAGAAACGTATATCCTTTGTACGCTGCTTAGGACTGACTTCCACTTCAGCTGCAACAACCTCAGGCATATCTGAAGATATTTCCCTTAAATCATCGGCATATATCTTACTAATTCCATTCATCCGGAACCTTGACATTTTCATAAGCCTGCCCATCATGCCTGGCATGTATTCAAGTTTACCTATGCTGTTTACATATACAACAGGAACACCAAACGCCTCAACATATTTCATACATCTTTGTTCATTTTCCTGGCACTCCTTATCCGGCTTCTTTGGATCTGCTGGCGCCCCATGAGGAAAAAGGATTAATGATAATTTTTCATTCTTCACATTGTCATAAAATATCTTTCTCCTTGAATCATAGCATATGCCTATCCCCACTGTTCCAAAGGGTGTTGATATAGTACTTTTGAACCTGCCTCTCTTAAAAACAGCCGCTTCTCCTTCGGATTTGGTAGCATATCCACACACTCCATCAGAGCCTGCGATCATATATCGATTAAAATAATCATCGCCGTCCTTATCCAGGTAACCAACACCAATGTAAGTCGAGTACTTCTGAGCCATTTCGACAGCCCACTGCGTCGTATCCTTTCCCTTATCATCCGCATAGTACCACATTTCCTGACTAGCCATATAACTGCAGAGAGCAAGTTCCGGTAGTACCACCAGTTCTGGTTTATCCAGCTTACTGATTAATCCTTCGATATATTCTTTTCTTTCCTCAATGCCCTTGATATCATTATTTAGTTCAAGTGCAAATATTCTCATAATCATTCCTCTATTATTTTATCTATATAATTCAAAATACATTTTTTCTTTTTTGTAGCACTCATTTTTTCATAAGCTTCAGAATGAATTGTTGCAGAAATACCATACAGAAGCTGTCCGGCAATTATCTCAATTGGAACATCGCTCTTCACATTCCACTTCTCAAGTACTGATTCCAGAATCGGTTTTAATTCCATAAGAGTTCTCTCATGCATAGCTATCTGTACCGACCAGTGCACATTACCCTTCAGTTGTCCAAACTCACTCATGGATTTCTCATATAAGGGCAAAAACTTCTTTACAAAAGCTTCCTTGTTTTCACAGGACATAAGCATAGCCTCGAACTTCTCTCTATACTTCTTAAAAAAACTTTCCACAACCAGGTCAAAGAGCATATCCTTGGACTTAAAGTAGTGATAGAACATGCCTATCTCACCACCCACTTCATTCATTATCATTCTAACCGAAGTTGCCTCATATCCATTCTCAAAAAAAAGCCTCATCGCTATATCAATTATTTCATCTCTTTTTCCGCCTGTCAGAACTGCTTTCCTAGCCATTATTTCTTCTCCTCTATCCACTCGGTAATTGTATCAAGCAGCAGCCCCATATTTCCAACCTGACAATGATGATCCGCATTTTCCTCCGCAGTAAAAAGTCTTCCTGTTACACTCTTTGCATTTACAAGAGCATCCAGCTGTTTCTGATAAAACACTGTATAGATATCGGCTTCACCTGCCAGCACCAGTGTATCCTGAGTAATTCTCTTGGAAATATCCCGTGTATTATACTTCCTTATATGATTGAAGTATTCACACGGCGTAGAAATATTTTCATATATTGCATAACCCTGAAGCAGAAGCCACTTGGTGAAATACTTCTTATCAAGCTTCTTATTTAGTGATTTCCAGAAAATGCTCTTCGGATGACGTGTCAGATAATCAAAGAACTTCCCGAAGCTGCCCATTTTATTTAGTATCGCACCGTAGAAATCATATATCAAGTCATACATTACGAGACGTGATATCCTCTTCTCGTACGCCGCAGCTCTTGTGGCAAGATATCCTCCAAGAGAAATACCTATCAGCGTAACATCATTTAATTCGAAGTAGTCAAGCACCGCGCTTGTACAATGTTCCCACTCCGTCGTCATTCTAGCATCATGATGCATCAAAACCTCACCCTGTCCTGGACCTTCAAAGAAATATACATTGAAATGCTTCTCCATAAAGTACGGTACCATCATCAGAAAATCCTGACAAATGCTGTCGTATCCCCCATGGATTACTATGGTTCCCTTTGCATCTTCACAAACCGAATAATATACCGGGAGCTCATAATCTTTAAATGGAATTCTGACTAGTTTCAGTCCTGGATATTTTTTAAAGAAATAATCATCAAAAAGCATCACGCACTTATCATAGAGTACATGTTTAAGGCTTCTGCCTTTCGCATCCTTCTCACCGCTCAAAGTATAAAACTGGGCTGCCCTATAGCATATTGCTGCTTTAAGCGTCTCGCCATTCTTCTCAGCCTGTTTACCTGTTGCTATAAAAACCGAAATCCATTTTTTAAAGCTGTCAATCTTCTTACCGATATCCATCATCTCATCATATGTAAAAGCTCCATATGTATAGAATCGGTTCATCTGAAAATTAAGTCCCTCATCCTCATGGAAAGGAAAATAACCGACCGGAAAACTCAAATTATTACCTGACATAACACGCACCTCCATAAACCGAATATCGTTCTGTTAATATATAAATACCACACTAGGCTCGCGCATGTCAAGAATAAAAAGAACGATATTCTGTTTATTCTTGTTATTCACGGTTTATGAAATAGGTAAGCGCAAGTACATATCCTCTTACAATGAAAAAAGCAGTAAAACAGCTGACCTTATAGGTTAGCCACTCTACTGCTCTGAAAATACTTGATAGTACTTAGCAAACTATCATATATACATCTGCTTCTTCACCTTCAAATGTAAAGCTTCTCTCATATTTTCCGCCATTCTTTAGAATTGTTTTTACCGAAGGTTCATTTGTTCTTTCGACTGAAAGCTGAAGCTTTCCGAGTCCTATCTCTGCTGCTCGCTCTATGATAAGACGAAGCATCTCTGTTGCATAACCTTTCCTTCTTTCTGATGGTCTTACACTATATCCACAATTACCAAAATCCTTAAGGAAATCATTTAGATTATGACGAAGGTCGATAATTCCAACCAGCCTGTTTTTTTCATCAAATGCAAAGTATGTATCTGTAACTACCCAGGAAGGATTCACTGTTTCAGGTGAAGTATTATCAGACACAGACTTCAGCCACTCATCATACGAATCCATCTGATCAAGTAATTCACTTCCATTTATAGTCTGCTCTCCATTATCTATAAACTCCTTCTTAAATGCTAAAGCTTCTGCTTCATTCTCTTTTATCGGTCTTTTAAGTTTTATCATAATCATTCACCTCATCTCTTTCTTTTTTAGTTCAGTAGTTGCTTCTTTATATTTTCTATTATGGAATGAATCGTTTTCTGCTTCATAGGTATAACCCTGCTCCACATTCGTACACCTTGATAAGAATAGAGAATAATACTAACGATTTCATTAACATTTACATCCTTAAACTCTCCTGTTTTGATTCCGTACCTTATAAGTTTGGACCATTTCTTTTCACTTGCCTTATTCAGGTCTTCCATCAGTCTTGAGTCAACTGTCTCGGCATACTCATACATTGCTATACTTAGCGAATCCTCCGGATGCTTCATCTCCTTTTCTAGGAGGGCAAAAGCTCTACTTAGTATCTTAACAGCAGAAGTTCCCTTACTGATTTCACTTTCAAAGTCCAAAGCATCCTTCTCTGTCATCCTTTCAAGGAGTGCCTCAAATATCTGACTGGTGCTGGAAAAATGACTATAAAGTCCTCCCCTGCTCATATCAGTTGCGTCACATACATCCTTCATGGTCACCTGTTTAAATCCTTTTTCTGCAAAAAGGCCGTAAGACGTATCCAGTATAAATTCTTTTGTTTTTTCACCTTTTGTCGACATCTTCATACCTCCATATAGAAAACGCGAAATCGACATATGTGTCGTTTTTGTACATTTTAGACACGCGTGTCGTTTTTGTCAAGAACAAAATGAAAGATATTCTGTTTATTTGTCTTTATATCTTAAAAGCAATGCTGCGTTTATTACTACGAATACTGAACCACAGTTGTGCCAGAGGGCTCCGGTTATCGGTGTCAGTATTCCGAGTGCCGAAAGGATTACGGCCGAAAGATTAATTATAAGCGACGCTATAATATTTACCTTTACTTTCTTCATAACCTTTTTCATAAGACTAAACAAGTATGGAAGTCTTGTAATCTCATCACTTACAAGAACTGCATCTGCAGATTCAATTGCGATGTCTGATCCGATACCACCCATGGCTATTCCAGCATCTGCTGTTGTAAGCGCAAGAGCATCATTTACACCATCACCTATCATACATATTGGTTCCACCCCTCCCGAATAATCCTTGATTATCTTCATCTTTTCTTCAGGTAGAAGATTAGCTCTTACATCCGATATTCCGGAT
>JAILEL010000138.1 GCA_024687845.1 Eubacterium sp. | reverse complement strand
ATAGCTTTTCTCAGACACCACCACCGCTCAACTTCTTTATTACATTATACAAATCAATATTATACAGGTATCTTTCCATTCAGTTTATCTATGATTATTGGAAGCTCTGAATCTATCTGATCATTCTCCAGCTGGCAGGTTCCTGCATTTGCATGGCCGCCACCACCATATGAGAGACACATCTCGCCAATATTAAAATCTGAACTTCTGTTGATAATAGACTTGCCAATCATTACAGCTGTGTTCTGCTTGCGGAATCCCCAGGCTACATGAACAGACAGCTCAACCTCTGGCCACATTGCATATACCATGAATCTGTTACCAGCATAGATAACATCTTCATTTCTAAGATCAATTACAGCTACCTTGTCATGTATCTTAGTGATATTCTTAAGCTGTTCCTTGAAAAGCTCCTGCTGTTCAAAATAGAGGTCAACTCTTTCTTTAACATCCGGAAGCTCGAGAACCTGTTTAATAGAATGATCAACACAGTAGTCAATCAGCTCCATCATAAGGTCATAGTTGGATATTCTGAAATTGTGGAATCTTCCGAGTCCGGTACGAGCATCCATAAGGAAGTTCATCAGTACCCAGTCCTTTGGATCAAGGATTTCGTCCTTAGTAAAATCAGCGCTGTCACCCTTATCAACAGCGATCATGATTTCCTCTGAAACCTTCTTAAAGGTCTTAGCTCCACCATAATAATTATAAACTACACGAGCTGCTGACTTAGCATCTCCCTCTATTATATATTTACCCCTGTACTCTTCCTCTTTGTTTCTGATAAGCTCACTCTCATGGTGATCGAAAGCAAGTCCTACTCTCTTGTCAAAAGGAAGATTGGTTGTAATATCATTTTCAGAAATGTCTATCTTACCATCCTGTACATCCTTTGGATGAACAAACTTAATATCCCCAATTATATCAAGTTCTCTAAGCAGCATGGCACAAACAAGACCATCAAAATCACTTCTTGTTACTAACCTTTTTTTCATGTTACCCCTCCTGCAATACATTTCGTTAGCGTCAGCAAACAGCTACTTCTATTTTACCACTCCAACTGCCTTTTTGGCAAGCATGTCTGCTTCATCATTTCCAATATTTCCAGAATGGCCTTTTACCTTAATAAAATGTACTGCCAGGCGGTCCTTTATCTCGTCATAATACTTCTTATAATTGATAGTCCCCTTCTTGTTAGTCTTCCAGATTCCCAGCGCCCACTTCTCTATTCCTTCATAATCGTAATAGATATCGATGCTCTTGATACCATTCTCGATACAGTATGCCATAGCATGCATGGAACCCTCTATCTCACCAGCTACATTTCGCATGGTCTTCATTTCCGCATCATTAAACTTCTCACACATCTGAAGCTTCTCGCCATTATGATAGAAAACCATTCCATAAGAGTATTCGCCTGTAGCTATGTTATAACTTCCATCAACGTAAGCAACTGCTTCTGAAGAAGCGCTATCTGCTATATTGTCTGTCGTTATAGAAGAATTATTCTTCTCTCCCTGTGCTATATCTCCACAGAACAAAACGGCCTCTTCCTTTGTCATAAAGCCCTTGTATTCAGCCCCTGAGAATCCATCCACATTTTTCTTACACTCTTCCCATGTAGTATAAATTCCAGGTTTGAAGCCTTTTCGAACTGCGTAGTATTTTTTTGCCATATTTATGTCTCCTAGTATTAGTTTCTCGGAATCATTATTGACAGTGAGAATGAATTCTCATCTGACGATGCTTTGATAATTCCGTCATATTCTTCAACGCAGTTGCGGATATTCCTGAGACCAAATCCATGATGCTCCTTATCCTTCTTGGAGGTATATCCTGAAGACATAAAAAGCTTCTCAACATCCACCTTATCAACTGCACAGTTTGTTACATTTATTACAAAGAATTTCTCTGTACGTTTTATATTCATCTTAACCCATGGATTATCTTCCCCATCAGCTGGTGAATATTTTGACGCTGCTTCTATAGCATTATCAAGGGAATTTGCAAAGATGCTGCAGATATCTGTCGGCTTCATATGAAGTCCACCATCTATTACTCCATCAATATCGAAGTCTATTCCCTTCTCTTTCATCTTATCAGACTTCATGGCAACTATACAGTCAAGCATCTCATCTCCGGTAATGATAGATGGAGAAAGTGCTTTTACATTTCCCAGAAGATCCTTCAGATGCTGTCCGGCCTCTTCTACTTTTCCATCCTCCAGAAGCATACTTGTCAGAGACAGGTTATTGATAATATCATGCCTGAAGGCTCTTGTTTCTTCCTGAGAATGTTTATAACGCTCGATATAATCCAGCTCGGCTGTGAGATATTCCTCCTGGTATTTGTTTTTCTCCTTAAGATTCTTTTCAGCAGCTCCCATAAGCAGAACAAGTGGAGCTATAGTTCCAAGTATAGGAATCAGAACTCCAAATATAATTGAAAGAATCTCATATTGTTCCTGCACATTTTCCTTTACTATAGGAAATACAGGGAAAGTCGAAAATATCAGAAACCATACAACAAAAAGGATTCTGTCTCGAATTCTGATAACAAATACTCTATGTTTTTTATAATATATAAAGTAAATAAGCAGGAGAATAGCCAGTGATGTAACAAAAGTAGATAGTTCCAGGTATAATGTAAAAAACAGTGAATCTTTTCCTGAATTAATAACAAAAACATTGTTAGCCAGTTCGCTATTTCCACCATTCAGATAAATATATGAATACTGTCCTATAGTATTAATATACGCATAATAAAGGTATAAACACACCGTTGATTCTATGGCTCTTAAGAGCTTTTTTTCCTTATTTGCAATGAGATAGAAAACAAATGCATATACAAATACCAGCAGATTAAGTACATTTGATGCCACAAAAGACAATTTAATATATGTATCATAATATGGATTTTCTTTTGATATCGCATCTGCCATTGTATAATCTTCAAAAGTTTGTGCCATTTCAGGGAAAAGGTGTTCTATTATTATACCTCCTCCAATTATTACAAGCAGCTGAACCAGTACTATACCGCAAGTGGCAATAATCATTTTTTTCGAAATTACTATATACCTTCCCAAAAATACAGCGGCTATCATAACTATAATAAGCATGACAATCATAAAATTGATGTCAGACAACGCAATACTGACATAATTTATCACTTGAAGTTTATCCATGATCAGAAAGCCTCCTGCTCAACATACTTGTACAAAGCTTCTTTGAGCGGCTTAATGTTCGATCTGCTGACGGGGAGTTTTAGTTCACCATTCATTCCCTCTATAACAACTTCTGATTTAACAAGTTTTTTTACCTTTGCAAGTGAGACAAGATAGCCTCTATGAATTCTGAAAAAGTCATCATTTTTCAGCTCAGCTTCAAAATCACCGATATTATACCTTATAAGATGCTCTCCACCTGTAGTATAAATCATTACATACTGGTTCTGAGCTTCCATATAAAAGATATCTGATACATTTATCAGAGTCTCATCCCCATCTTCTTTGATCATCAGCTGCCTTTTGCTGACATTTTTATCCATTACAAATCTCAGAACCTCGCTGAGCTTTGCTTCTTGAACAGGCTTGGTAAGATAACGAAGTGCATTCACTTCATAGCCTTCAAGTGCATATTCCACGTGTCCTGTAAGGAATACAATGTAAATGCTGTCACTTCGCTCTCTCAACTTTTTGGCGAGAGTTATACCATCCATTACTGGCATCTCTATATCAAGAAAAAGCACATCATATGGCTTTTTGTCAAAGGCCTCGAGAAGCTTTCTTCCATCTGAATAAGCATCTACTATAACATCTAAGCTTCCTGCAAGCTTATCGATCATTTCCTTTGCCTGCATTCTGAACTTTTCTTCATCATCACATACTGCAATTCTCATAAATATTTTCCCCTGTGTTATCTATTCTTCTTCCTGTGTTTTTCTCTTGGAAAGGTCCTTCACAAAATCCTCCGGCTCGTATTCCAGAGTTTTTGCAAGATACCCCTTCTCCCACAGTTTATCCTCTATTATATCTAAAACCTTTTCTGTCGGTGCAACTATCGTATGGTAATGGTAACCATCAGTAATTGATGAAAGCAGTGAAGAATTACTCGTTTTGAGATTATTCATATACTCCTGAATCTCCATACGCGAATGAATATTCAGCTCTGCACGGAGTACACCATATGTCCTATGACTCACGAATATATCCTTAACCACCGCTCCGCAATCCACAAAAAGATTCAGCTCATCCTCTGTTTCTTCCGCTAGATGATGAACCTTGAAGATTCTCTCACACATATTTCCTCCAGATATTTTATACCCTTGTGGTGTTGATGAAATGTCTAATCCTTTAGCCCTGAGAAGTGCTATATCGGTCACAATAACCTGACGGCTTACCGAGAGTTTTTTCGCCAGTTCGGAACCCGAAACCGGCTCAGTACAGTCTTTTAATATATTTATAATATGTTCCCGTCTTTCACCAGCATTCATATTTCTAACCTCACATCTGTAGTAATGTCGTATTGTTAATCCGAAAAAACTAATCAGTAATTGGATGTAAGTTCTTGAGAGATACATCAAGTATAGGAGATGAATGTGTCAGTGCTCCACTGGAAATGTAATCCACTCCCATCTCAACGTATTTTGGAAGTGTCTCCTTAGTTACATTTCCGGAAATCTCAACCTCTGCTCTTCCATCGATGTAGCTGATTGCTTCCTTAAGCGTTTCTGTATCCATGTTGTCGAGCATTATTATATCCGCTCCAGCTTCTACAGCTTCTTTTACCATATCAAGAGTTTCAACCTCAACCTCGATTTTTCTGACAAATGGAGCATATGCTTTTGCCATCTCAACTGCCTTCTTAACTCCACCTGCTGCACCGATATGGTTGTCCTTAAGCAGCACGCCATCAGACAGATTGTATCTATGGTTATTTCCACCACCAACTCTGACAGAATACTTCTCAAATATTCTGTTATTTGGTGTTGTCTTCCTTGTGTCAAGGAGCTTTGTCTTAGTTCCTTCAAGAAGCTTTGCAGTCTTGTTGGTGTAGGTTGCTATTCCGCTCATACGCTGAAGATAGTTGAGGGCTGTTCTTTCTCCACTCAGGATAACTCTCATATCTCCTGTAAC
>JAILEL010000105.1 GCA_024687845.1 Eubacterium sp. | reverse complement strand
ATATATTTTCATGGGATTCCCCCGTAATGTTAAGTAATATTCAATTCCTTAAACACCAGTTACTACTCAAATATATCATAAAAATCCCCCAGAAGGACATCCCTCCGGGGTAGTGTGAAAATATTTATCCCATCTGAGTATAAAGCCATAATGCATATATAGACTCAATAACTGCAGCAACTGCAATTATTATTGAAGCTATGATTATAAGCTTCGTCAGCTTAACGGTTTTCGAATCCTGTCCGATTGACTGAACCTTCCCACTGGCAAAAACAATGACCACCAGGGAAAATGCAAGCATTACATACATTAATAATGCATTAGGGGATAATAAATTTGCAAATATCATGCGCCATTCAAGAGACGGCATCAGATCACGCATGGCAAATGGTCTGACAAAATTTAGTATTATAAGACATAATGATATAATCATCGTCCCAATGCCCATCATCTTAAACCACTTTAGCATATTGTTTTTTTCCATAGTTGAATAATCGGCCATCTTTTCGGCCACCTCTTTTACTTCGCTGTCCATGTTTTCTTCCTTTCTTTCTCCGTCAATAATCTCACGGACATCCACATCATACATTTCAGCGATACCTACAAGCATGGAAATATCGGGCATATATGCACCGGTCTCCCACCTTGATATAGTACGACTGGATATTCCAAGTTTTTCTGCTACCTGTTCCTGCGTAAGTCCTTCATTTTTACGCAGCTCTCTTAAGAAGCTTCCTATTTTCTTCTGATCCATTTTTTCCTCCTTTCGAGCTCAAGATTAGCAGAACAATTATTTTAAAAAAACGACACAAACAGCGAATTTAGGCCATCCGACAAAATTGTCTGGTTCAAAAAGCCTCTATTATCCACAATTTCTTTGCACAAGTATAATAAATAAAATCATGATTTTTTGCCTTTTCTATACTATCAAATACCTTTGCCTGAAGAGCTTTCTTATCTTCACGAACCATATGCGATATTAATTTATTAGGATTATATCGTATAATTTTAGATTCGTATACACCGACTGCTTCCAAAAGACAGCATAATTTTTGAAATTACTAAAGCAATTTCTTATGATATAAAAAACGCCATTTCCTTACCTGCTAACATCTAGCGATAAAGAAATGACGCTTATCACATTACTTACTTACTGTATCTATTATACCCTGTATGATTTCAGGATTAGCATATCCCTGACCATCTTTTCCGTCTATGCCGTAGTACATTGCATATTTAAAGTTATCCGCCATGCACTCCTCAGGATCTGTATCATAATCTGTATTGTTTCCGAATACATCCTTATAATTTGACTCTTGTTCCATTAAGTAATAAGTATCTGTACCATCAACAGGAACAAGAACTGTTACGCTTTCAGCATCTTCTTGTGATTTCACTTCTGAAAAATGTTTTTGCTTAGTCCAAACAGTGTAGCAATCTATCTCTTGACCATCAATAGTGAAGGTTGCATACGAATCATGATGTTCAACATCAGGATTGTGTATATATTTTTCGCTCACACTAGGAGGTAATTCAAAATCTTCACCTGTAACTGTGAAATTGATCAGTGAATACATCTCAGCTCTGAAATCTGGATTATTTCTTGTGAGACAGTGGAACAGTTCATGCCACATCAACATATCAAAATACTCACTTGCCTCAGGAATTACACTCAGAAGTATACTTGTAGAATTTAGATATATCTGATTATCATGAGTATATCCGGTTGCTCCCCTGCACACCCCATTTTCCACAGTCATATCTGTTTTTATATATACTATCTCTTCGACTGGCGGAAGTTCATAACCATTCTTATTGAGTGATCTAACCATTTTTGAGATTCTACGATCTACAAGATATTTATCAATCATAGTAAAACTCTTAATCTCATCAGTAGATGCTGTAAGAAGCTCATCTAATGTTGCTCCCTCTTTCTGCATTCTATATTCGATATCATTTTGATTAAAGGATTCATAATAATCTGTTTCAGCAAGCAGTATCTCTTTTCCCTCTTCTGCTGATGCAAAATGATGAGGTATCTTTCGAGCATATATTTCAGCCACGCATATATCACATATAATTGTAACTAAGATCAAAATACCAATAACTAGTAATATTTTTCTGAAGATTTTTCTCTTACCCTTCTTTTTCTCCTTGTTGTTCTCGTTGTTCTTAATTTCCTTGTTGCTCATAATTCTTCCTTTTCTTCTTTATGTATTTCAGCGGAATATCCGCCGTTCCATGTATGGATAATACACCTGAAGAATTATACAAAATATTAAACTCTTTAAGTTATATCTTTCAAACACCCATACCTTCTGGCTTAACAATGTTTTTCTTGTTTGTATTTTTTTCCTTGCTATTTGTCCTCGACTGATTCTTCTGTGCAAGACGCTGAGAATTCAGTTCCGTATGCTTACTCATTATATGCCTTATCTTTGCCGGATTCTTTGCAAGGCTTGCTACATTCTGCGGGTCCGTAAACTGCTTAGGATTACGCTTCGACTTAAGTGATTTCTCAAAGGCTCCTGACTTCAGCTGCTTCTTCATGAAATCCTCAAGGCTCATCTTCTTCTTTGTCTCATTATCAATCGGAGTAAATCCTCCCGATATACGGTACATCTGCCCAAATACTGCATAGGCTGAATCTCTGATAAATGCATTCTTATCGTTTTTGGGATAGTTTTCCTGTTCAAGCCTTTTCAAGGCTTCATCAGTTTTCTTAAGAAATTCTGCATTTGATGCTTCAATCTTCATATCCACAGGCGATGGAAGTCCTGTAAATATTATTCCCTGCTCCGTTTTTATTTCCTTAACTTTCTTCATTAGTTTTCCATCAACCATTAAAGGAATCAGAGAATAAGCCATTTTCATATCTCCAGCCAGAATCTGTGATCTGTTTGTAGCAGCATTTTTAAGCTTATCGTATTTCTGGAAGCTGTTCATATCATTCTGGCTGAACCAATCATTGAAGGAACTGCTTAAATTCACTTTTTTCTTTTCTTCCATCATATTAAATGCATGCTTCATTCTCTCACCATCTGCCATTATTGTTCCGGCAGCTGAAGGAAGCTTTGTGGAATCTCTTGACGTTGCTAGTGTCAAAGCACTTTTTCTCACATTATCCATGCTATCTGCGATTTCTTTCAGCGGGGTCCATTTCAGCTTTTCAGCTTCCATTCCTGCATACTGTGTATTATATTTTCTGGCTACATTTTCGTATGACTCGCCGAGAATTGTCATGCACTTATCTGTCTCAGTACGGGCATTATACATATGCATCAGCATATTGAAATTCTTATTCTGTAATAAATTGGGATCTTTAAAATTTATATTCCTAATCTGCTGATTCATCATATGTTCAGTATACTTCTGACCAATATATACCGCCGTTGAAAGCCATTCTCTCTGCTCTGGGGCATCCATATTCTTCATAGCAGTTATAACGCTTTCATATGCAGACTTCTTCTCATTCTGAAGCTTCGTTGGATCCATTATGTCTTCAAACGAATACTTATTGGTCTGAGCAAGAACACATATTGCCAGTGAAGTTGCCTGTACTCCCTCCTGTTCAAAGCTGTTTCCCGGAGCTTTATGAACCTTTCTTGATTCCGGTTCTTTATAATTCTCTCCAAAAAAAGGATTATTGCTTTTAGCATTTGGGTTTAGATTGTCATATAAATCATATCTGTCATTAAATATTTTATGTGTCTCATTCTTCTCCATCGCTTCTATCGCTGTGTCCAAAGATCTGAGAGATGCACTGAGCATTCTCTTCATATCCTTTACGCCTTGAACACGATTTCTTGCATATGGAGTTTTTTCCTCTGTCTTTTCAACAAGATATTTATCTGCCAGCTGATTAGTTTTAGTTAAAAGCTCTTTATATTTTTCAATCTCTTCTCTTCCAAGAGATCTTCCATCCTTAGCACATTTTTTAGTAAAATCACGAAGATTCTTGAGAGATGTCTTCATGTTTTCATAATTGTCGGAGCTGAACCATTTATCATTATCATCGATTTTTTTGAAGATTCTCTCTATCTGGTTCGCATTCTTCTGAACTCCTATCTGACTCAGATCTGAAAAATCATATTCATCAACATCTGTGACATATCCATTTTTTATCGCAGTATCGACCATATCTGCTTTTATTGCAGAAAGCTTCTCATCAAGCTCAGACTTATGATCAGCATTAGTGTGTCGTGTTACATTAGGGATTACAACATCATCTATAGCACCAAGTCCATTCTCAGCTTCCTTATCAGCGGCAATGAGAGCCCCTATCATTTCATCCTTGTTTCTTGCATTTACAATGCTGTGGTAGGCGTTAGATAGCTTGATTTTATTCATATACATATCTTTAATCAGCTGTCGTCCATTATCCGCACACATAATCCAATCAAAATCAGTGATTTTATTTCTTGATATGACTGAAAACGCTTCATCCGCCTTTTTCTTTATTTCGCCATCATTGGCCTCTGCAGTATCATTCCAGTTAAGACTCTGCTCATTCATTCCAATATGACGAAATGCATCTTTTTTATTATTATCTACTTCTTCATAAAGTTTTTTGCCTTGACAATTAGCCATGTTTGCAATCATATTGTCTAGAATCATTTCGCTTGCAAGCTCCTGCTTCTGCTCAAGAGTCAAAGTAGAAGCCTCATTTATCAGCCTCTGTTTGGAATTTTCCGCACTTTGCAGACTTTTCAGCTGATTAACATAGCTGTCAAATTGCTTCTTGCTAATATCTGTAACAACCTGTAGATCAGGTTTTACTTCAAATGGTCCATCCATTACAACTTCTTTGCAGAATTTGTAAGACATCTGATATGGCTCAAGTCCTGTATGTTCGGCACTGTCACCAGCCTTCCACATATAAGCTGTTTGGGCTGAGAAATTAGCATAGTTCTTCAGAATATTTTTTATCTGTGTATCATCGCCTGTACGATAGGCATTTATTGCATTATCAACTCTTCTTCCAGAATCTATAAGTAATGGGGTCAGATTTCCATTATCATTTCCTCCCCTCAGAACAGTGTCTATCATTTTGATCTGAAGTTTTTCTACAGAACCAGCTTCTTCTATAAGATTTGGAACAGCATCTTTAAGTCTATCTTCGTCAACTGCAGCACCTATCATCAGTGCAGCAATTATCTCAGGTGTGAGGCCCTGAGGCATATTTCTCATAACTTCTGGAGTCGGTCCATAGGCAGCTAGTATAGCCTGGTAACCATCGTTACCTCTTTGAACCACATTATTTACTTTTGTCTCATATTCATTATTTCTTTGCCTGATATCCTGCTGTCTGACAGCCTCCTGCTGCCTTCTTTCTTCTTCGCGCTGTCTGTTTTCTTCTTCCCGGCGTCTTCGTTCCTCCTCACGACGTCTGTTTTCTTCTTCGCGCTGCCTTCTTTCTTCCTCGCGCCTTATTCTATTTCTCTCGTCAATTCGTCTTTTAGCTGTAGCACGAATATCCTTTGGATTCGTATTGATGGATTTAGCAGCCTTCTTAGTTTCTTCCAATATTCTTTGATTATTCTTACGAACATTATTAGCCTGATTGAGTTTCTGACGATTAATCTCCCGGCGCTGTCTTTCCAGTTCCCGCTGATGAATGGCATCTATGTTTTCCTGAATCTTTCTGGCAGATTCAACAACAGCTCTTTCAGCCTCAGACATCTTTGGACCACCCTTAGGCTGGTTTTGTCGTATATTTTTATTCTGAATATTGTTTTTCTTATTATTCTGGATATTATTATTGGGGTTATTATTCTGAATATCCTTCTGTCTCTGGGCATCTTCATTCAGCTGATTGATTTCACGTCTTAATCTGTTCTCATCATCAATCTCCTGATTAATATCATTTATCAAATTATTAATCTTTTCATCTTCTTTATTTGGGTTGTTCGGATTATTCTGATTTTTCCCTGCACCCTGATTTTTATTATTCTGGATATCCTCAGCCTTAATCTGATCATTCAGCAAATCAAGCTCGTCATCAAGCTCCTGATTATCCTTCTTTCTCATATTCTGGGCATTCAAAGGATCAAGCTTCGCAAATGCCGTACCAAGCTTGTCATTCTGAAGATTAAGCTTATCCAGTTCTTTCTCATACTCATCCAGCTGCTTCTGATTATCTTTTTCAAGATTCTCCCTAAGCTCTTCAGCATCATCCACTAGCTTTTTCGCTTCTTCTATTTCTTTATCATTTGATTCATAATCCAGTTCCTTCATATATGTAATCCTTTCATAGGCATACTATACTTAATTATTACATCATATGCTAATCATACACTCCCCCTGACAACAAATGCGCAACATAGCGCTCGATTCAAAGAATCGAACGCCCGAACGAAGTGAGGATGCGTTCTGCGCAGCAGAACCAAGGCTTCCTTTGGAAGACTTGCAAGCACACATAGTGTGCTTGGCACAATAGCGCTCGATTCAAAGAATCGAACGTCCGAACGAAGTGAGGATGCGTTCTGCGCAGCAGAACCAAGGCTTAAGCGTCCGAACGAAAAAGGATACAGAAATATGTATCATAATACATTCTTTTCTGTACCCTTTTCTCTCACCCTACATATTCTGTTTTCATTAACTTTACTTACCCAATGAACTGCTCACAGAACTATTATGTGAGCGCTGTGTATTTTTTCTACGAATGGAATTATTGTCGTTCTGTGGTTCGGCTATAGTACTAGATCTCTGGGCTACTGGCTCAAGCATATTCTGGAATCTGTAAAGATCATCTGCATCACCATTTAACATGGTTCTTCTTCTCTCTTCAGAAATTTCTGTCATAAATCGTCTGAAGTTTTCACTTTTCAATATCTTTTCTGTATCTTTGACAATTCTTTGTCTATCAACTTCATTTTCAAGTGTTTTACCATTATCTAAGAATCCTACATTATTGAATCTGTTTCGGATTGCTATAGCAAATGCATAATCACGATCTGTTCCCTTGCCACTTTGGATTCTGTGCCTTGTCTCTGCAAGCATGCTTTCAACTGGCTCTTTCTTATAACCAAACATTTCCGGGCTCACATATCTTTTGCTGTTTGTTTTTCCTTCAACACCTCGAGCTCTGTTGATATCATGACAATATTTTTCAAAGTCCTTCCTTGGCATGGTTTCCTTAAGAAACAGCATGAAATGTCCCCATCTCTCGCGGTCTAATGTACTGCCCTTCTGCGTCATCTTATCTGCAAGATATTCCTTCACAGCATCCACTGCAGACTTGACATCATGTGTATTAGGATTATCTTTTTCTGAAAGCTCTTTTATTGTATTTAAGGCATTTGTATATTCAATATCATTTCGTCCTCTTTTTTTGCTGGAACCTGTAGCAGTAGCTTCCAGTTTATTTGAAAGAAATTTACAACGTTTCTGAACAAGATTTTTCTTATCGGAAATGTCATATCTCCTCTCATCTTCAATATCCCAGATAGTTCGAACAAGTCCTTTAAGAAGTTTTTTAGTATCCTGACTCTTGATGATATTTAAGTCATTACCATTTGCAATCAAACGGTTAAATGCTTCATTCTTTTTAATCTGCTTAGTAAAATCAGCAACTTCTTCAGGGCTGGCAGTTGGCTTCTCGTTTCCTTTAGCTCTCTTTCTTGCTCCAATCTCGGACAGAGCCACAATCTCTGCAAGCATATTCTTTCTTCCCGGAGCAGTTAGCGTTCCAGATTTATTTATATTATCCCTCATAAAGCGCCAACGCTGTTCTATCTGATTGTCAACGTCATTTATGTTAATCCGTTTCAGCTTAGGATTTGCAGTCGGAGTGGTAGTAGGCTGATCCATAACCGACTGCTGAAGCTGTGCATTAAGTCCAAGATTATTTGATAAGTTTTCTATGACTCTATTCGTAAAAGGTGCTGGATCGTTCTGAAATCCAATTTTTAATTCATTTTCCCAATTTTGAGAATTGAACGAATTGCTGATATATGGGTCCTTTTTTATCTGCTGAATCAAAACTTCAAAGTCACCTTCAAGACGTGCAGCAGCACTATTCTTAAGCATTTTTTCTTCCGTCACAAACTGGACCTTATCCTTAAGGCTTATAAGGACAGAAATGAATTCAGGGTCAAACTGATGCTGCTGATTAGGCAGAGTCTCAGTTTGCTGGCTCTGCACTTTCAAACTATTTTGAAATTCAATTTCCTTCTGAGTCAGATCTGGATTCTGAAGCTTGTTCCCATTAATATCATAATATTTTGATAATTCTAATTTTTCCTCAATGCTATTTAAGAAGCCTTTAGTGCTTATTATCGGATTTGGGGAATAACTCTGATTATATATTTGATAATCCCCATAAAACTCTTTAAGCAGATATGCGTCATTACTTATATGGTTTAACAATCTGCTCACATCCTGATTTATATATTTGTCAGCAACCTGAGGAGTTTGTTTAGCTTTTTCCGCATTTTCTATCTTACCCTTCAATCTAAAATATGAAGAAACAAACTGGGAATCATAGTCTCTATTCTGCGTCTTCGGAATGTTAAATCTATTTGAAAACTCGCTCGTAATATCATAAATAAAATCTTCAGGGTTTTCCATAAACTTCGCATCAAAGTCCTGCTCCCAATTAGGCTGCATTGAACTCAAAAGTACCTGATTATTTTTAATATGTGTTTTTAAATTTTTATAGTCTGTCATAAACATTGCAGACATAATCGGATTCTTATTAATTGTACCTGTATTAAAGTTCGTTCTTTTTTGCTCATAGGCCATCCGATTCAGTTTTCTTACAGTTGCATAAAAATCAGGATTAATCGCTATAGCTGTCGGTTGTGTAGTTGTCGACTGTGTAACTGTCGACTGTGTAACTATCGGCTGCCCACTGCCACTCTGCATACCTACATTACTCTGACGATACTGCTGAAGCTGAGGATCTTTTCCATAATAAAGCTTCTTAGGTAAATAGGTATCGTAATGTCCCATATTATATGGTCTGTCTGAATCAATTGCATCAGCAACCTGCTTTCCTCCCAATGCATTTGAGAGTTCCTTCATATCCATAATAACTGAGATTTCGACGCCTTTTCCCTCAAGCTGACCTTCTGATACATTTCCATTATTAGAAGCAGTTTTAGCTGTTACCGGAACATCTACGGTTATATTGCCATCATCATCCAATGTCACAAAGCGCTCTTGCACAGCTTCAATATCAGGCTTCTGCTCGTTTTTCTTTTCATATTCAGGAACTTTCAGGTCATGCAGCCAGGTAAGTTCATATCCTGTAGGTGGTAAATTTTCACCATTTTCAAGTACTCTGGCAGACATTGAATCATTTACGATATCTTTAATATAATATTCTCTTGTTCGATCCTCTGGCTTACTTCCAAATGAATCCTCGCACCGAATCCTTTTTCCATCTGGAGAAATACCAGTTATTGTCATATAATGACCATGATATGTAATCGCTATAGGTGAGTGGTCTTCTTTTATAGCCTTAGTTACAATATTTTCAAAAAATCTGGTAGATTGTTCTATATAATTTTCCTTTATTTTCTCAAAATCCTGTCTATTTGGAGCTTTACCATCTACCTTTATAGATGATTCTATAGGTGGTTCAGATATTTTCACAGTTCTCATTTCTGTATTAGGTATAACCTGTGTCATCAGGTCAGAATTCTGAGAAATAGTATTTACACCATCTGTATTCATTCGATACATTAGGCTATTTCTATTCCGCTCATTTTGCTGATTTTTCTCAACTGGATTCTTTGTCTGGTCAGGTCTCCATCCTCGTATATGCTCCTGAGATAAATCAACACCACGGCTTTTTAGAAGTATGGAATATGCAACAGACCAGCATCCATTTCCACTGGACTGTACTCCAGGACTCCTAAGTTCTGAAAATCCTATATATCCACCTGCTTCATCAATTTCAGGTCCCTGAGTTTGTTTTCCTTCAGCTATATCAGAATAGGCCTTTTTACGCAGTGAATCAACCTTTTCAGCCGACTCAATCCTGGCCTTCATATATGCCTTTTCCTGATCATTCAGCTTACCCTCATTTTCCTGCATAAAATTTTGAAGGGTATTAAGGTCACCAGTAATAAGAATATCATCGTTTAGTCCCTGTATAATAGGAGAATGACCTATAACAACTGTTCTTTCCTGGCTAGTTTCTGTATCAACATAAGTATGGAGTACATTATCAAACTTAATAAATGGATGTGCACTATCTACCTTAATTTGTCCATTATCACGTGCCATTTTTTCCCTCCTTAACATGGTACACCACTACTATTTCAGTACCATGTAATACTTCTTACTTTATATATAACAATACTTTAACTCATAAATAGCAACAAAAGCGCAACCTCTATTTTTCAAGTTTGTAAACTACTCTTGCCGGTAAAGCAGACTTTTGTAACAAAATTCTTAATTATTATAGCATGATTCTAATAACAAAAGAGCAACAAAAAATCTCATATTGCTCATGTTTCTAAAAATCATGTTGCTCTTTTGTTATTCTTTATATGCTATAGTTAAAGAAAACCTTCGGATTTACTATGTTTATTTTAAATTTTATAGAAAGGAGCCTATTATGAAAGAATACAATGATAGTCAGGATGATATAATTATTGATGAACAATCCGATCAGATAATTGATAATAAAATCGATAATAAAACTGATAATATAATTGACAATAAACCAAATAAAAATGTGAACTACTCGGCAATTGAATTGCCAGAGCATCTGATGTGCGGAGCTTTCGCTCCGTAGATTCAGGGTGCGTCCATGACACCAATACTGCTTTTTACACAGCTACTTTTGCTACATATGGATTTTTTAATTCATTTGGA
>JAILEL010000097.1 GCA_024687845.1 Eubacterium sp. | reverse complement strand
TAAAGCCATCCTTCTCAACAAGATATCCTGAAAAGTATGAATGCTGTTCAAGTAAAGTAACTTTATATGCGGGATCTCTTATTATCTTCGTTGGCTTCCATCCCGGAGCTACAACCAAAACATCATAAAAAGTATCCGGATCGAATCCAAAAATCTCCTGATACATTACCCCGGCGTTATACTTTTTCATATTGTCTAGTACCTGAACTAATCTTTGTTTCATAAGCAAATCCTCTGCTATATCGCCTTTATCATAATCATTTCCATCGGTTGCTCAAATCCCGGTACATCTACTATAAATCCTCCCGCATCCTTATATCCAAGCTTACGATAGAAGTGCTGTGCATCTTCATCAACCTGTGTAGATGTCAGCAGCATACCATAGCCCTGAGCTTTCATATCCTGCTCCCAGTGTTCCATCATCTGTCTGCCATATCCTTTACTACGATAGCTATCCTCAATAAAAAGCATGGTACAGAAAGGCGTATTATCCCAAAAGAGATTGTATCGGAGGAGCCCAATTATCTTTCCATCCTCAACTAATACATATCCCTGCTTGGTTCTAACCTTTTCATAAAAAACATTTTCAGGCAAATGCTGATCCAGTTTATACCAATCCTTTTTATCATTTATATCCACATATCTAATCATTTTCTTATTTCCTTATTTCAAATATCGCTTAAATTAGTGAGGTCAAATCGTTTGACCTCACTAATTCTTCAAGTTCTAATTACTTTAATCAATCTTCTTAAGAGGTATCCAGATTGCTACATTCAGCTCGCCGGAACCATCATCCTTTGGAACATATACTTCAATATCATAATCTCCTGCTAAGTCATAACCTTGAAGTGCTGGGAGCCACTCAGACCAAATTTTAGTGTTCGTATCCTGCAGATTATCCATAGTACAAGGGAACTCTGCCCAAAGGCCACCAGGAATCATTCTGGTTTCACATCCTTCTGGTATATCTTCCCATGGTAAGTAAATATCTGCGATCCAATAATCGAAATCCTTTCCCTTCATGTCAATACAGACTCCGAAGGTTCCCATAATAGGACGGCTATCTCCCTGCTCCATCCACTCATCCCAGAACTTTGGAATCTCCTGATAACTTGTATCAGAATTAAATGGTCTCTTAATGCCAACGATTGAAAATGGTCCTTTTTCAGTAATTTTATAATTCATCATATTTCCACCCTCCAGTGATATTTTAATATGCATAGGTGCAAGAGATTTAACTATTATTCCAGGATCACGAACCTTTGAAGGTGTTATACCATGAAATCTCTGAAATGCTTTTGCAAAACTGTCCGGCGAATCATAACCATACTTTACCGCTATATCAATCACCTTCGCATCAGAGCTTATTAGTTCCTGTGCCGCCAGTGTCATTCTGCGCGCACGAATATATTCACCAACTGTCAAACCACACAGTGCACCGAATATTCTCTGATAATAGAAAGAAGAGAAAGATGCTATATCAGCAATCACTTTCATATCAAGTGTCTCAGTCAGATTCTGTTCAATATAGTCTAACGATGCCTGAAAACCTTCAATCCAGCCTTGCATTTTTATCACCTCGTCTCTTTGCACTTTTTTCTTTGCAATATCAATATATCAAATAAGAAATTTTCACACCCGACATTCTGTGCGCTCTTTGTCAAGAAGTAAAATACTCAAGACACCACTATCTTTGAAAATCTACTCTGACTAAGGCTTTTCCATTAGGAAGGGATTCCATGACATTTCCTACCTCAGCGTATCCTATATCCTCCATAGCCTTTATAAGCTCATTTTCTTCCATCTGATGATGAACCGCATCAAGTCCATCGAAAGCATGCAAATATGGCGAATCAGAAACCCAGTTTTCAGTATCTGTGTTTATTTGTATTATGCTGGAAACAACCTCCGGATTTATTTGCTCAACAACCTTTGCAAATGCCTCGTATCCTATATATTCTATCAGCAGATCTGCTATAACAAGTTCTACTGTTGGAAGAGACTCCACATCTTTTGTAAGGTCTGCTGAAATGCATTCAAGTATCCCACCTAATTTATCTTCCGAAGAATATCTTTCAGATACCTTCTGAAGGTAATCTTCATTTATATCTACACCATAGACTTTCCTATATTTTTTCTTATCAATATGTTCTAGTCCATTCCCTCCGGCAATACCAAGGATCATCGCTGTAGAAACATCATAATCACTTAGCTGCAGTTTCATCATCATATTTAAAGTCTGAAGCTGCTTTACACTATCTAAGCTCATATGATTCTCATAATCATCAAGACATATATCTTTCCAGGGATTGTTCCTCTCTCTCTCAAAGATCATATTGCATCTGCCCCAGGATTCATCTTTAAAACTAAAGGCATTAGGTGTTAGTTTTCTCTTCACAAATCCCACCTTTTCATAACATTTCTTAGCTCTTACATTCTCCGGAAATACATTTAACTGAACTAGAGCTGCATCAGAATCTTCAAATGCCTGTTTAACAGCAAGACTCAGCATCTCTCTGGCAACTCCTTTTCCTCTGGCCTCAGGATCAATAACTACAAACTTGAGCATGCCTTCTTTTGTTTCATTATTTAATGTATAGCAAAAGAACCCAACTACTTTATTATCATCTGATATTGCCACATAGGGAACATCTCCAAATCTGTTTGCTACTTCCTTTAAAGTTTCAGTTAAATGTTCCTTATTCAGTGGATATTTAATAAGATTTGCACACCACATAGCATGTGTTCTCTCATCAGTAACCCAGTTTTTCATTGACTCAAAATCAGAATTTATTTCAAACTTTCTTAGCTTCATTCTCCGCTCGTTTCCTTTAGCTTTTCTTTTCCTTTGTTATTTCAGATACATCACATATATCTGACAAGGATTCTCTTCTCCCCACAGTTCTCTTATGACCTCAAATTCCTTGAAACCACATGACAGATAGAAACGATTAGTTATACTTTATTCTTTTTGTAAACACCAGAATCTCAGCAATCCTGGATAGGTCTTTTGTTTCTGCTTTTCTTATCACGTTTCTGTATCTGCCTTAAATCACAATTATGTTTAAACCAAACGTATTCCATTCTCTGCCAAATGTGTAAGTGTATCTTCCGATACATGACCTTTGTCCGTAATGGTTTGAGACTTTCGGTAGTAATAGTTACTAGTATAATCCAATCCGTCCGAAACACGTCCAAAAGTATATTCTATCTGATTTGGATTAAAGATTCGGTCTGGCATTATTTGTTTGACCATATTCATTGTCATTTGATTAGGATACTTCTGAAACTCCTGGAAGCACCTTGCATGAGAAAGAACGTCACCATCGTATTCATAATACTCACAATTTATGATAACGTCATCCTTAGGACTTCCACAACCTCGGAAAATCTCTGCGCTGATAAGTCTGTCGGCATCATCATATTCATACCATTCAAAATTATACAGGCTAGGGATTATTTCACCACTCTGAAAATAATCAAGAAAATACCCAATAGTTAACTGATTAGAAACATAGACAAACGCCATGTCATGAGCTCCACCTTCTCCTATGCGTGCAACCTTCAGATTTCCATCACTGTCATATTTTAGTATAACGTAGTTATCTGGATTTGCATTTTTAGGAAGCTTCGTAGAATGCTTCTTCGGGAAGGTGTTTTTACGATTTAAAAGTCTAGTGATCAAAAGCTTTTCAAAGGGATTGAGTTCTCGCCAGGCATCATTAAACCTTACATAGCAGGTCGCCCCATTCTTCACTTCAAAGTCTGGTACATAGTCAGCTATATGTTCCTCATAGATACTTACGTATTTTTCTAGTAGCTCTTCTTTTGGAAAATCCATATCTGTCTCCTTTTGATAAGTGCTATCTTAACACCCTACCCTTAAAATACTGTTCCTGAAAATCTATCATTTTAAGAATTTCCTCATCAGTATAGTTTCTTCCATCGATGGAAACTATCCATTTATCTTCAACATCATCAAATCGATGATAAACAGCAATAACCTTTCCCTCAAAGGTTTTTATTGGTTCATCAGTACCTAGCACATATACATCCTGTTCTGCCCCGTCAGGAGCCATTACCCCTTCTACAAATCCATAGTTTATTGGATATATCATCTCCGGATGTCTTGGATGATGGCTTCCAGCAGGTCGATCTATTATTCCTTTAACACTCTTTCCTACGATCAATGAGACCTTGATCCCGACAACACCGTACTGTTCTTGTTCTTCTTTTGGATAATATAGTTCCATATCCTTTGGAGATGCAGAGTCAATATCATCTTCTGTATAACCACACTCGAGTAACGGAAGATTCTTATATAGTTCCTCAAAAGAATCAAATCTATATAGATCATCAACCATCACACACAGAATATCATTCTCATCTTCAGTGTTTACAAAAACTATAGTATCACCAACGGAAATACCTTTTCTTTTTTCATCCAGTAAACGAAGTTCGATGGTTTTTGTACCTTCTCTTATCATCTTTAATGGAGAAGATGTTAATCTCATAATATGCCTTTTCGCATATGACATCCCAAAATCTTCTTTTCTGGAAACAAAAACTTCTGATTTCCTCAAAGCCTTTAATGCCAGAAACTCTCTTCTATATAGACCATAATCTGCGATATTTATATCGTGGAACTCTTCATATTTTCCAAAAGTCTCAACTGCATCTTCAAATCGGATCCACCTTGGTACATCCCCATTTTTAATCTCAGCATCCGTTAAGCTTTGTTTGCCTGTATCTTCAACAAATTCACAAAGAAAATAATGCTGAATATGCTTCCAGTTCAGAAAGAGTTCCTCTATCTCAAGATATTCCTCAATAGGTTTTACTATTATCCCTGTCTCTTCCTTTATCTCTCTGGCACAACATTCGGCAAATGTTTCACCTTCTTCCACACCGCCTCCAGGAATAATAAACTTGTCCTCATTAGATTCATAGCTTAATAGAATCTTTCCATCTTTAATGACAATTCCCCTGCAGGCATGTCTGCAGATATCCACATGACCCTCGTAGTCATCATTAACAAGCTGAATCTTATTCATTAATGTCTCCTTACATACCAAAAGAATCTTTCAGATCTTTGAGTGTCGGAGCTTTAGAATCCTTTTCAGAAATCTGATTCAGATTATTGATATCAATATCTATCGGCCACTCAATACCAAGTTCAG
>JAILEL010000066.1 GCA_024687845.1 Eubacterium sp. | reverse complement strand
GATGATGATCCGAAGCTCAGGGAGGAAATTTTCGCTCATCCAACTCGTAAATTCCTTCAGGCCTGGAAAGATATGGGAATAGATAATTTGCTTACCGTATTTCGAGTTACAGATTGTATTGGAACAACATGGACTATGCAGACAAATTTTAATCCTAAGGAATATGTTGAGATTACTGAATTAGAAAGATAAAAATGAAAAGACGAAAGAAGTAGTAGCTCAAATAAATGTAATATAAATACAGTGGTAGGGCGTTATGAGTATAGATACTTGTAACGCCTTTTTTCATCCATTCAGAATCATGTGCATATGATATATTGAAATTGCAATATATCATAATATTATGGATAAGTCAAAACTGGAACGAAGAACTATATCGTAGACTAAAAAACTATTGCGTTAAATCATATCAGGATGAGAATCATATATTATGGTTTAATGAATGTAATTTTACCTTTGAACGTTCTGAATATGATGCAGTTGTAAAATCATGTTATGAATAACAAAGATGTATTTTTTGATGGAGGGTAATAATGTCTTTATCAGAATGTATTACAATATTAGAAGAATTATATGAGAAAGATATTAAGATAAAAGAAGGATTTCATTATTATCAGGCAAGGAAAATTATTAGAGAATTAAATCTAAAATATCTCAAAGTAACATTAAAGAAAACAAAAGAATGGTATTAGAGTTATCGGGAAGAAAGAAAATGGAGAAGCAAATGAAGAAAAATATCCCCAATGATGAAGAATTAAAAAAATATATCCATAAGAAGATGACATTACCTTTGATGGAGCATGCTTCTGAAGAAGTGAAAGAATCTGTTTGGAAGCTTGTTAAAAGGTTATCGACCTATGCTCGTGTTCCGGGTACGGTGTCAGATTTTAAGAAAATGGCAGTGTTCGCTGAAGATGATGCAATAGTTGATGTTGTTCTGGACACACTAAAGGATATGAAATATCCGTTTAAAAACACAGATTTTATACCTGATATTGTGGGATATTATTATTGTATAGCGCTGGTTTCGCAGAGCATGCATAGAAGGGATGAGACGATTAAACTGTTCAATGAACTTGTTGACTATGCGATCGCTATTCAATCAGACAGTGCATTGCCGCTGGCCAGAAATATGGATGTTATGTCAAAGGAATATCCGGATCTGACAGATATATTTGAAAAAGCCAGGATCATCTATAAAATAGATGCAATCAATACGGTTCCGGATTGGGTTCGTATACAGATTAACAAGCTTTATCCGGATTATACAAGTGCAAAAAAAATAGAAGCAGAATATATAAATATTGAGAATCCTCAGGATGGCAGGGTTTTTGTTGAAGTGGATGAAAATGAATATGTCGTCAGAATAGTCGAAAAAGAAAAAGACATTTTTAATAAAAAATTCAAGCATTACAGCTATGATACGATTGTGTATGCTATAGTCAGAGATGTCTTACTGAGAAAGCACATGGCAGACATGCAAATCGATAATTCTGATGATACAAGAGTTGTCGAAGCTATGAAGAGTGATATGCAGGAATTATATGGTGAGATTGCGATTAAAGTAAATAATGAAGAGCTGAAGTATATAATGGATTGGTATGAAAGATATGATCATACAAATCTGCCTCAGGATGTCCGGGACTATTTAGCAGAAATATATAACGATGAAGACCTAAAAGATGCATTTTACAATGCGGATATTGAAATATATGATGAAGCGTGGGTAAAGGATCTGGAGGATGATGACTCCTGGTTTGACGAGTTGATGGGGCCGGGAGAATCAACCTATGAGAATATTAAACCATTTGCCAGAGAGGGTGCAGGCGGTATGTGGGTCGTTCTTAATGATGAGCTGATCGGATATATCGGTACAGAAGGAGAATGCGGAATCGTTGCCAGAAATATCCATGAGTTTATGAATATTGTTTCTGTCTGGGGCGGATATTTAGCTGATTATTGGGATGAAGATGTTCTTGAGAGTAGTGAATCCTTCTATGAAACAATGAATGATTCTGACAGACTAGAGGATTATGATGACATAAAAAAAGATAGAAGAATATTCAAGAAATTCATCAAAAAACATGGATTTACCACAAAAATATATGATATGGCTGTAAAAGGAATGACTGTTACTCCTTCTTTTGTTGTAAAAGCTACGGACGATGAATACGTAGATTCGGAGCCATTGATATAATGTAGTTGGAACGGTAACTTTCAGTAAAACTCGCTATGGAGGGTGAAGTGTATGGGGAGTATGCATGTATCCAGGGAAATACGTGCCACGTATACTGATAAAACAATAAGGGTATATCAGGCGTATAACAAACATATAGCAGAAGAAGCCATAAGCCTCGGAACATTCGGTTCTCATTTCAGCATGAACCGAATGACTTGGATCAAGCCTTCTTTTTTATGGATGATGTATCGCTGCGGCTGGGGTGAAAAAGAAAACCAGGAGCATATATTAGCCATAGATATTACCAGGGATGGTTTTGACAAGGCTGTG
>JAILEL010000064.1 GCA_024687845.1 Eubacterium sp. | reverse complement strand
TATGACAAGCTTTAACATATCGTTTCCCTCGTTAAATTTTCAAATTTCCATTATTTCATTTTCAGCATCCGTTAAAATCTTTTCCACATCAGCCCCGACTATATCAAGCCCTAATGCTTTTATATGTCTGACATCTTTAATGCCATAATAGCTTTCTGCCAAGGCTTTTATATATCCGAATCCATATTCTTCCGGTGCATAGAATCCACCAGCCGTAGAAACTACCCAAAGTCGCTTCGCCTTACATAGTCCTACCGGAACTCCTTCTTCCGTGTATTTAAATGTAATGCCAACCACATTAACCTGTTCTAAGTATTGCTTCAGTGCTGCCGGAAATGATAGATCCCAATAAGGCGCTGCTATCACTATTTCTTCTGCATCAGCAAACTGATTTGCCAGTTTAAACATCGGATTGTCAAACTCATTTCCAGAAGCCAGATGGTCCCTCTCATGTAAAAATTTTTCATCTACTACCGGAAACTGAATATCCTTAAGGCATATCTCATCATATGATTTATTTATCTTTTCTAGCAGTTTATCTGCAAGCCTCCTGGTTCTTGATTCACCCCTGACACAAGCGTTTATAAATAATAACCCCATAAATAATCCCCTTTCTTTATATTGTCTCACTTTATTCACGGTTAACTCTCACATACCATTATATACTCTTCTTCATTTTCGTCTACAATTTCAAAACCAACTTTTTTATACATTTTCACCGCATAGTTAGCTTTCTGTACTGCAAGGGATGCTTTCTTATAGCCGCTTTTCCTCAGCAGATTCAGCATTTCATACATAAGTTTAGTCCCGATTCCCTGTCCTCTATATTCCTTATATAGAGATATAGCAAAGGATGGCGTTTCATCATCCACATGGCCATAGTCATTCATTATTCTGGTCCATACTGCTCCAACAGGCTTGTCACCCTCATCTGCTACTAGACAGTAATCAGCTTCGCCACTCCCAAAATTCTCATAATAAATCTTCAGTTCTGGCTGCTCTACTATCGCTCTGTCTGGTGGCTCCACTCCTTCAGGAATAAATATCGCCTCATACAGAAAGTCTTTTAAAAGTTCAGTTTCATTTTCTCCAAGTTCTCTTATAAACATTTAACACTCCTTTTGGGGAACATATGAGATGCTGTATTAGGTGGTTCAACAAATGCCTCTCGGTCATCGAAATAATGCATGACCTCTTTATTCGAATATATCTCAAAAAGGTCAGAAGTATCATCAAGCGTTATCGGTTTCAGTAATAGTCGATCTGACTCAAGAGTTTTATAATTTGCAAATAATTCGTCCTTCATTACATTTTCTCCATATATACAAATGTAAGCTCATCGTCTACATCTTTTGTATCAAATGAGTTATAACCCACTCTCTCATACATTCTTATATTTGCTAGGCTTCTGATACTGGTAAAGAGTTCAAATCTTTTCTCCGGGAAATACTTCTCTATGCTAAGGAGAAGTCTTGTTCCATAGCCCTTTTTCTGATAATCCGGATGAACCATCAGCTTACCTACATAAACTGTTCCCTCCTCTTCCTTTGCTCTTACAGAACCGATTATCCTGCCATCAGAGTCAGTCATTTTGAGTATTATGCCCCGCTCATATTCCGCTTCTATTTCTTCCGGAGTTTCTGTAAGAGGTGGTATCTTCTTTCCGCCAAAAAGTGCAGCTTCACTCTGATATGCCAGATACTGAAGTTCAAGAATTTCTTTCAGATCAGCCTTATCAGCTTTTTGGATTTCTGCAAAGCGGCCTTTTTCCATAATCTCGTAGATCATTACTTCGCCATCTCCGATATCATGTTTTCTATGTTCTACAGTCCTAAAACTGCGATGCTCATAGAACATTGTTGCCGGAAGTGAGGCATCCAGATTCGCAATTTCATATTCAGAAAAAATCTCTACCTCAAGATGATCCATAATAATTGAGCCATAACCTTTTCCTTCATATTCCGGAAGTACATAAACTCTGGTTATATGATTTTTATCTCTGCTGCCGGTTCCAACTATAGTTCCATCCA
>JAILEL010000043.1 GCA_024687845.1 Eubacterium sp. | reverse complement strand
ATTAGTCTTCCTCTGATTTTATCTTAACGTGTAAGCTGTCCCTTTTTCAGTACAGCGTGTATTATTTCATGATTATAGTTACAGTTCACTGCCTAGCCAAATCACCTATCTCATAACCATATTTTTTATCTGCTAACCCTCAAAAAAGCCAGTAAAATAGCGCATTTTCGCTATTTTTTTGTTGCATTATATATGATTATGTGTTATAATAAACACATAACCATATAGGAGGTGTTGCAAATGGCTATCATCAAGCAATTCGACAAAAGATCAGGTATCACCTATGTTTATGATTCCAAATCTTACTACGATAAGGAAAAGAAATGTTCCCGTGCCAAGCGAACTTTAATAGGCAAACTTGATCCAGAAACCGGGGAAATCATTCCTACCGATGGTAGAAATAAAGGAGCAAAATCAAAACCTAAATCATCTTCTCCTGAGATAGATAAAGATAAACGAATCCAGGAACTCGAAGATGAAAATCGTCAACTCAAACTTCAGATTAATGCACTTAAGAAAGAAATCGATCGTATCAATTCTTAACCTTTATTAGGAGGAACAGTATGACTCTTCAGGAAGCTCATGAAAAACAACGCCGTGAACTTATTTCTCTTCGCGCTGAAAATAAGAGACTCCAGAAGCAGGCATCTGTTCTTTTTCCTAATGAAGAAAAAGAAGCTCTTGAAAGAAAAATCCGTTATCTTGAAGGCATAATAAAAACTTTAGAACGTAAGAGTTCCGAATCCCGTAGATTTCATCTTGATAGAATCAATTCACTTGAATCTCAAAACAGAGGGCTTTTAGCAGAAGTTGACGACCTCAAATCACAAGTTTCTTCTCTTACCACCGAAAATGAATCCAATCTCAAAAGAGCTGAAATAGCCGAAATAGAGGTTGCTATTCTTAACGGTACAAATAAAAAACTTGAAAAAAAACTCAATACAAATTTTGAAAATTCTTCGCTGCCTTCATCTGCCCTCCCTTTCAGAAGCAAGGTTCCAAACAGCAGAAAACCAACTGGCAAAAAGCCTGGTGGTCAACCTGGTCATAAGGCTCATAATGCAGAAAGACTCACTCCTACAAAAGAACCAGTACATATCACCACTCCTGATTCTATTTTTAATAATCCTGATTGTTATCCAACTGGAAAACAAATCACTAAGCAATTAGTTGATATACAAGTATATGTAACCGTTACTGATTACATCGTTGATGAATACAGAAATCGTATTACTGGAAGCCGTACACATGCTCCATTCCCTACCGGACTAATAAACAAAGTCAACTATGGTTCTTCTGTAAAAGCCCTTGCATTTCTGCTAAATAATTACTACAACGTATCCATTCAAAAAACAAAACAATGCATATCTGACATAACAAAAGGTGTTGTAAATCTATCAACTGGAACTATCAGTAATCTTTCTTCAGAATTTTCCACTTCTACAGAATCTGAAAGAGCAAAGATTTTCTCTTTGCTTATTCATTCTGATGTTTTGTATTCTGATGCTACTGTAAGTAATGTTAACGGGACTCGGAAAGCAGTCATCTTATGCACTGATAAAGAACGTGTACTTTATCAGCATTTAGAACACAAAGGACATTCTGGACTCACCCAAACTCCTATCGAAAACTATAAAGGCACCATCGTGCATGATCACGATAAATCTTATTATTCCTATGGTTCTGATCATCAGGAATGTATTGCTCATGTCTTAAGATATCTTGTTGGTGCCCAAGAGAATGAACCTCACCTTAAATGGCATAAACAAATGCATAGTCTTTTGCAAAAAATGATTCATATAAAAAATAAAAACAAAAGTGGTATTTCAGATGAAAAAATCATTGAACTTACTCAAAAGTATGAATCAATTCTCTCTCTAGCAGAAAAGGAATATATGGAGCATCCACCACAAAAAGAATATATGGAAGGATTTAATCTTTTTAAACGACTTCGGTCATACCAGGAAAGTCATCTATATTTTCTTAATCACCCTGAAGTTGATCCAACAAACAACATCAGCGAACGTGGTCTCCGAAAATTCAAAAGAAAGCAAAAGCAAGCAGTTGTACTCCGCAGCAATACCGGAGGACAGCACATTTGTGATGCCCTTACAATTATCGAGACCGCAAGATTACAAAACAAAAACATTTATGATACCGTCGAAAATGCATTCGCAAAATAAACAAAAGGGGTACAGAAAAGTTCGTTAAAAACTAACAATCAATCTTCTGTATCCCTTTTAATTACTTCATTTGGTTTAGGACTGAACTGTAACGATTATTCAACCTAGCTTACCTAATTGCTCACATAATTCAATATACTTATTTATAAAGGCTTCAGCATCACTGTAAATGAAATCAATATTATCTTCCTTTGCAGCAAACTCATGTTTCTTTGCTCTTTCACTGAATTCAACTAATCCCACAGTTGCCATGGAATTTTTTATAGAGTGAGCATCTATTCTGTAAGAGTCAATATCCTTTGTCTCCAGGCTCCTTCTCATTCTCTCTACACGTTCCTGACATTCCTTAGAGATATCGCCGGCAATTTCCAGAAATAGTTCTTCTTCACCACCACAATACATAAGAGCTGTTTCATAATCCAGACCTTCGATATCCGGTCCTTCAGATGTATTCTGCGATGAGATTATAACCTTTTCTTCCGGAAGCATGGTCATTACCATCTTCTCCAGCAGTTTTGAATCAAGAGGTTTTGAAAGATAATCATCAAAACCTTCATCTATATACAGCTGACGGCTTCCTGCAACTGCATTGGCTGTAAGAACTATCGCCGTTGTATCTTTATTTAGAGATGCCTCATCACTCTTGATAATATGAAGGGTTTCTACACCATCCGGTTCAGGCATCATATGATCCATAAGAATAAGATCATACTTTTTCTCTTTACACAGCATTATTGCTTTCTGTCCGGAGTTACAAAGATCCGGAGATATGGCATTTCTCTTCAGGAAAAGCTTTACTATATTAAGATTAGACTGATTATCATCAACTGCCAGGATTCTGGCATCAGGAGCAATAAAGCTGCCGGATTTTTCATCCCTCTGTAGCTCGACTTTATTCTCCATAAAATCATCTCTGAGCAGTTCTTTACTTTTATATCTAACAGGTAGCTTTACCCAGAATTCTGAGCCTGCTCCATATTCACTTTCCACTCCTATCTCACCATTCATGGAATCCACTATACTTTTTACAATGGCGAGTCCAAGTCCTGTACCTTCTATGTTGATGTTCGACTTTAAATCTACTCTTGAAAATGCATCAAACAGAAGTCCCTGATCTTCCTCTCGAATTCCTTTTCCGGTATCTTTTACAATAAGTCTCAGATCAAATCCATCATCAGTATAAGTGCCACCAACCTTAAGTATCACATTCCCTTCATCCGTATACTTAACAGCATTATTAAGCAGATTAATAAGTATCTGTCTGATTCTGACATCATCGCTTACCAATTCATTTGGTATTTCTGCAACTATTTCAGTTGAAAGGTTTAAGCCTTTTTCATCAGCCCTTTCCTTTATAAGGGATATGACATCATATAATGTATCTGACAAAAGGAAATCCGATTCTCTTATCTCCAGTTTTCCTGATTCGATCTTGGTAAAATCAAGCACATCATTTATAAGACTGAGAAGCATTTTTCCTGAAGTCTTTATGTTTCTTGAATATTCATCTATCGCTTTATCATTATTCTCTCTGAGTATCATCTCGTTCATACCCAGTATTGAGTTGATTGGTGTTCGTATTTCATGAGACATACTTGCAAGAAATCTGGTTTTTGCCTCTGAAATATCTATTGCATGCTTCTTCTCTATATTTATTTTTCTCAGATCATTAACCTGCTGAATAACAATGAAAATCAGAAGCAGTCCAAGCCCTGTAACCATAGCGACGGATGTCCTGATTTCATCTATATCTAAAAGTGTGATCATCAGCTCTATAAGGCATCCAAAAAGAAAACATAGAAATCCTATAAATGTATGGCGATATTCGCTGATGTTCCCCTTAACTGCATCAAAGATCAGAATGGCTATACCTGCCACTGAAAGAATAACAAGCACATCATTAGCCAGATCACGCATATACTCAAAAGGAACTATCCCTGTAAAATGTAGAAACGGCCAGACGGTTGCATTAAGAAATGATATTATCATTACCACAAACATACCGGTTCTATACCTTCCTCTCTGTATACTGGAGAGAAAAAGTATAAGGGGCAGTGGAATCACAAGACAATAAATAAAACTAAGAAGTCCATTTACATGATCCACTCCAAATACAAATGGATAAAGATAGGAATCCGTGATAAGCCAGGCTGCGATGGTAAATATTCCCAAAGAACCATACAGCATATCTATTCTTTGTTTATATAATATACTGAGTATGATACTGACAACAAATGCTGAAAAAGCAAAAATCAATACGATCGCAGAAAGAACGAAAGCCAATCCACCATCCTTCAACAGATTACCAAGAGCTCCGAAACGTGTACTGATAAAGACCTCCGGCATTTCGTAGTCGATATCCTGAGGTGCTTTTCTTACTATCATAATCTGTGCCCCGGCATCATCTTCTGTAAGTGGAACCGACATCAAAAATCTTTTAAAAGAGCCTCCCGGCAGGTTAATATCTCGTTCCTCAATAAAATCTTTCCTTAGCTCTCCATTTATAAATACCGAAACATCATTACGGGTATTAAAATAAATGTATTCGTTATCCTTTACATTCTGAGGCAAATCATTAATCGCTGTCTGGTCTCCATTTTCAGCATATTCAACCTTCCAGTTTTCCATATACCTGACAGGATCGCTTTTTACAACTTCACCCTTATTTATAAAACCATAATAAATAAAAACAATGGCATTAAAAACTAAGCATATACATAGTACTACCTTTATGGCTATTATGCCTATTTTAAATACTCCCTGTTTTTTATCTGTACTCATTTTGCTACCTTTCTTATAGTATGTTTATTTCATAGATTCAATCATTTTATCTATATTTTTTGCAAGAACACCGGGGTTATAATAAATAACATAAGGGTCGCCATTTATTATTGTGACACTCTGGATATCTTCGTTCGTAATCATTTTATTATACTGAGCCACCCAGTCGGCACCATAATATTTTGTTTTTCTTATCTGTTCATTCAAAAGAAATGAAACATGCAAATCATCAGGTA
>JAILEL010000033.1 GCA_024687845.1 Eubacterium sp. | reverse complement strand
AAGTTTACGGAAGCAAGCTTATAATCATTTAAAAAGGTCTGTGCACCGAGTGATGTTATATCCGATACAAGATTTACCGATGTCAGGTCATTATTATCGGAAAGCGAGTTCTCATCAAGCTCAGAGATCGAATATAAGGTGAGGTTTGTAAGAGCATGCCCGTCTCCCACGCTGTGGGAAACCGACCCCGTTTCGTTTTTACAGTTTACATTTGTAATATATGTATCCTGATAAGTATCATCCAAAGAATCCACATTGATAGCATGACTTATGGAAGTAATGCCCTCGGGAATGACAGTATTTCTGAATGACGTTATGATCTGATCTTCCAGGCCCTGTGTGGAATAGGCATCCGCAGCCTTTTTATCTACAAGATCATAGATGTAAATTTCTGAAGAATCATTTGGATACGCTTCAGTCTGATCTATCTCACCAAAATCCGGATAGTGTTTGGAATCTGAAAGAAGATTTCTGTTTATAACAGTATCCGATGTGGGATAGGTAAGAAGCTCTACCTTTCCGGTAGTCGCAGAATATCTGCAGGATAGATTTTCAGGATTTCCTGTTGTATAAAGTATATAATGATCCGTACCTGAGCTTCCCGATACAAGATTTCCCGAACTTATGGCATAATTATAGGGAGCATAATCAGTACTCATTTCTCCCACGATTATAAGATAAGAATTTTCCGTTCCGATCGTAACTCCGTCTTCGAATATTTGATTTGTAGGCTTAACGTAATCATCAAGTATAGTAGAGTCTACAGCAGATGTGCGTCCGGTCTTAAAAGCATCAGTTCCAACGGATGTAACATTTGTGACACTTACTCCATCCTGACTGTTATGATTGTCATCCTTAAGATTTATAACCTGAAGACTGCTGCAGTCTTTAAAGCAATAATCACCTATGGATACTCCGCCTGTACTTGATACACTGTCGGGAGATATCTGAACATATTTAAGATCGGAGCATCCCTTAAAGGCTCTTGAGCCTATGGTCTTATTATCATTTCCGACATCAATATATACAGATTCCACAGAACATCCCGTAAAGGCAGCATCTCCTATATCCGTTATACCGCTCTTTATCCTTATCTGTTTGGGAGTGCCGGAAAATTTTCCTGAGCTGAAAGCTCCGTCATCTATTCCTGTGATCTTTATCGTACCTATCTGATCAAGAATGGTCAGGTAATCAGATCCTCCGCTCTCCTTTACATCACAGCCTATGATCGTTCCGGTTCCTGCAGTCTTGTCAACTATCCTGAACTGATATATATATCCGCCAAGACTCCTCTGATAATAAGTATCTCTATTATACATATATTTATAGGTAATATCATGATCCGTTGCGTAATTATAGATAGTTGTGGTTGTATTGGGAGGACCTCCATAGATAACAAGATTACAGGTATCATCTCCCTTGTACTTACTGTCCGAATCCTTATAAATACCGTTTACGCCTATAAAGGAACCCTCAACCGTGGTCGCCGAAGAACTCGTATCGGAAAATCTTACGCTCGAAAGATTCGGACATAATGCAAATGTGTTTGCGCCAACAGAACCTGTCATTGATGATGGTAATATTACATCAGTCAGCGCATCACAACCCATAAAAGCGCCGTCTGTATCTGCAAATTTAAGTTTTCCGTCCCAGTTATTAAAAGATGTGATATAGTCGCAGTCGGCGAAAAGATATTTACCTATTGTTAATTCCTTTTTTGCCTTTGTATGTGCTCCAAACATACCATCCCCTGATTCTATATCCCCATAAATATTTCCTGATAACCCACTTCCATAAAATGCTCCTGAACCCAAAGTATTTAACGTCTGAGGAATTTTTACGCCGGTAAGGGATGTACAGTTTGCAAAGGCCCCGTCACCTATAGTTGTTATCCCTAAAGCAAATTCAACTGAAGACAATGCTATGCATCCCTGAAAAGCCTGCTCTCCTATAGACTGCATATTCATCCCGATTGAAAAAGAGGAAAGTGCTTCACATCCACTAAAAGCCTTGTTTCCGATAGAATTTGTATATGAAGGTATTTTTATGGTTTGAATATTGTTCTTATTATAAAAAGCTTTATCACAAATGTTGCCAACATGATCCAACTGATCGCAAAAAGTCCCCAATTTAGTACCATTAAGACTTGCAGCTTCCTCATTGGAGATAGTTATGGCATCAAAGTCACTTCTTTCTGTGTTATATGGTTCTGACACAGAATATAACGTATAATAACCATAATCATAGCTATTATCATCTATATCGATTCTGCTCGATTTTTTAAACCTATAATATATTATTCTGCTTCCGCCCTCTGTTTTGTCTTCAGATTTTGTCCATTTTTCCATATTGGGATCGGTAGTAGAACCGGTTAAAAGTATAGGTGTATGTAAAATCTTCACGTTTTCTGACATGGCCACGGGAATGTCTTTACTGATAGTTAAAATCTTATGATCAGCCATACCGGAAGTAGATACCTCATCTCCTGCATCTGAAGTCCCGGAAGAATCGGTCGAATCAGTAGTTGAGGAGTCAGTTGAATCAGCAGTTGAAGAATCTGTTGAATCAGCAGTCGAAGAATCTGTTGAGTCAGCAGTAGAAGAATCTGTTGAATCAGCAGTTGAAGAGTCTGTTGAATCAGTAGCTGAGTCTGTCGAATCAGCAGTAGAAGAATCTGTTGAATCAGCAGTCGAAGAATCTGTTGAATCAGCAGTAGCTGAATCTGTTGAATCAGTAGATGAATCTGTTGAATCAGCAGTTGAAGAATCTGTTGAATCAGCAGTAGCTGAATCTGTTGAATCAGTAGATGAATCTGTTGAATCAGCAGTTGAAGAGTCTGTTGAATCGGCTGTTGATGAATCAGTCGAATCGGTATCTGAAGAATCAGCTGAGTCACCACTTCCCGAACCACTCCATGAAGTTACTGTAGTGAAACTTGAATAACAAAGCTCAGCTGTAAGATCAATATCTGCAGAAAGATATCCACTTTTCCCGCCACCGCAATACTTTATGAGATTGGCATATCCGTTTGGCCTCTCATTGGATATATAAAAAACCGGTTTGAGCTCACCTACCATTCCTTCACTGCTCACCATATACATTGAAGCACTGCCTTCCCAATCTTCAGTGATCTTATTTCCACCTTCATCAGTGGCAACAAGAAATGCGAAATGTCCAACATCTGTTTTCAAGGAACCGTCTGTATTAAAATAATCACTGCCAACAGATAATAAATTTTCATCAGTTATTCCATAAGTCGTCCCACATACAGTTTCTATATTCGGCACACTTATCCCGTCATCCGCCTCAACTTTTCTTACGGGAACGGCCGCAACTATTATCGCAGTCACCATTAAGAGAGCTGCAATGGTTCTTCTTGCACTCTTCTTAAGTCTGTATTTTTTTCTTTTTTTGACATTCTTTGTATTATTCTTTGCCATTATTTATCCCCTTATACCGGCTTTATATAATAACTGTCACCCTTATCAGCTGTAAATATAGATACTTCTACAATATTATATCGGATAATCTTCCAAATAAAAATAGTCATTTTGTGACATTTTTATTAAATCTGAAAAAATTCGTCACAAAAGCAGCATATAAAAATATACGCTGCTTAAATTTTACTACATATTGGATTTTTTTCAAGGATTTTTCAAGATATTGTGCCGTATGAACGGGAGTTTTTCATACAGCGGCAAGTATATCGATTCGGTTTAATTATCTAAATCCGGGTTTTGTTATCAGAAATAAAAAGATCATCCAAGGAGTGCCAGGATTCCGTCTCTTGACTGATTAGCCTGTGCCATCATGGAAAAACCAGCCTGTGAAAGGATATTTTCCTTTGAAAAGCTTACCATTTCAGATGCCATGTCAGTATCTCTGATCCTTGATTCTGCAGCATCTGTATTCTCTGCAATGTTCATAACATTCTTTAAGGTATGCTCTAATCTGTTCTGGTCTGCTCCTATTCTTGTTCTCATACCGTTTATTTTATCGTTTGCACCGTTGATAAGTGCTATGGCTTTTTTGGCACCATCCTGGGTACTTGCATCAACACCGTCTATACCAAGGACGGTACTGTTCATCTTTTCAAAGTGCAGATTTAATCCGTCATCCTTTACCGCACCCGACTGTATCCATATGTTTTCAAGGGCCTTCTTAGTTGTGGG
>JAILEL010000263.1 GCA_024687845.1 Eubacterium sp. | reverse complement strand
CACGTGCATCATAAAGGGTGAGCTCATCAAGTGATTTGTCACCGACCCATTCGAGGAACTTACCGATATGAAAAGTGTAATTTTTACAAGTGCCTTCAGAACGATTTCTGATTCGGCACTCTTCGTGAATCTGTCTTTTTAATGATTCGTCCATTATAAAACCTCCGTAAATGTAGTAAAAATTTATAAGTTACTACTCAATACGGAGGAGAACGTATTCCATTGTTATTCTTGTCATAGGGATAAATAAATGTTATTCTTTTCATGGCAGTGTTGGTGTTGTTATGTTTGATTGTAAGGTTTCGCAGCTTTTACAATACTACTTACTTAACTCACTTTCTACTGCCTTTTTTAGAAAATATAAAATCGCTGAGCCACAACCTAAATCAGGCCGTCGCGCAGCGACTTAGTTCTATTTCAAGATAGTTTTTTAATTCAGGATCCATCACATAAAGGAATAAACCTTTTTGTCCTCGTGTAAAGAGAACCTTATAAGTATTTCGAATAATTCTATCAAGTATATCTTTATCTTCAGGTTTTGGATATCTTTGGTGTGGTCTTTTAAACTCACCAGATCCAACAGGATGTCTTGTATAATCTGTTATTATACGACCGTTTCGATATAATAAATCATCTCCAATTATTAAACCAACATATTCAAATTCCATTCCCTGCGATGTATGTATACAGCCGACTTCATCTATCGAATTAGGATCTACTGCAAAATATTTTGATTTGTTCCATTGTGCATGAAAATCATCTATATTGATGTCAATCTGACTCTTATCTTTCATACTGATCCATGGAAATACATCTCCGCTTAACATACGACAAGGATTATCACATTCAGAATTTTTTTCTTTAATAGCTTTCTGCATATCAAGCACATTATCAAAAAGTCTTAATTCATAATCCATTATATGAGTCATTTGCTCAATATCTTTATTATATAGCAAACTCTCAACCCAATTTATGTACTCATCTGATCCATTACATCTAAACTGTGATTTCAGAACATATTTTTCATCTTCAATCACTTCTGCATTTTCAAGTTCAGCAGCCTTTTTGATATTCTCTATTGTGCCAAAATCCTTAATATCTATTTGTTGTGTTTCATCAATAAAGAATACCGAAACTTTTGATGCATGTATTATTTCTTGAATCTGATTATTCCCATAATACATAAATGAAACTTTCGTTTTCTCTGTAAGTCTATGAGCCTCATCTACTACAAGGCAATCAAACTGTTTATCCATATTAAGGTTTTCCTTATGGAAATCTCCAGAACCTCTAAAAAGAGTCCTTAAAATCTTATAATCTGGTATTCCCCGCGTTAGCATTTTAGAATAAGACTCCTTTATGTAACTGCTCTTGGCAACATAAAAAGCCGTCTTTCCTTCACGATGCAAATATCCTAAAAGATGGAGTGCAATAAGAGACTTTCCAGTACCAGCACCACCTTTTACAATAATCACTTTTCTTTTGTTTGTTGCAATTGCTTTCTTTATCTCACTTTTTAGATTTGAAAAAGCTATCCTTTGTTGATCAATTAATTCAATCTTACTATTTCCATGCAAAGAGTCAGAAAGACAATCCACCAGGAATTTTGAAGGTTTTATTCTTCCATTACTGATTTCATATAGCAGATTAACTTCTGTTTCTTTTTGAATCTTTTCTCCAATAAACTTTGCAAACTTTACCCATTCATCACTAATAAACGCAGGAGCTTTATCTAATCCCTCAGAATAAACTTCATGCCTTATCTCATTTGTATATTCCGTATTATAATCGTGCAAAAAACAGCATGTATAAATATTTACCGGATTATCTTCTATATACTCATTGAAATTAGATATAGTTGTTCCATATGAGAAAGCTTGCCATGAAGGATGGACCTTTTCTTCTTTTCCTAGTAAAACTATATCGCTCATATCTGTATGCTGAACTTTGTCCCATTGTTTAAGTTCAACAATAACAACATTTTTCTGATGTTTTGCATCTTCCCCAGCAATAATAAAATCAATTCTCTTATTTGTCAGCGGAACATTAAACTCCAATCCAACATGCGCCTTTGATGGAATATCAACATTAGAAAGTGCATTTTTCACGGAGCTTAATGAAACCCGAAAAGACTTCTTTTCACTTTCAGGGAAATCACGTTTCAAAGCTGTTTGAATCTGAGAAACAATCCTTCCACCATTAATATCCTTGCAAAATTCATCATAAGTTTTATTATATGCCAGCATAATGCCTCCTACATAAAGCTTCTTTAATCAAGTTTTAACTTTGTTTTTTCAAAATCTTCTCTAAATTTGTAACAATAAATTCTTGAGCCGATTTTCCATATAAAATATATATGTATTTTTCGTTTCTAGCGCCAATTCTAAGTTCAGACATTATTCCTATCTCATGTCCCTTTTCAGTTACCATCGTACATTTGTTAATTCTACCTTCTATATTATCTTCTTTTAAATATCCATTTTCCTTCAGCCATGCTGTAATTGGATTATATGTAATTCTCTTATACTTAGTCATATCAGCTAGACTATTAATCTGTTCAACAAGTTTTGTAATGGTTTTATCTCCAGTATATTGAAAATCTTTTAGGACTTCCATTGGATAATCATTCTTATTACTGTCTTTATTATTTCGTGGACGTCTACCTATATATCCATCATTTCGCTTTAATTCTTCAAGTACTTCCTTTACAAATTCCATACACCGTAATACATTAGGATTATTTATCACTGAATCATCATCAGCAGGCATATTGTTTACAGGATTATTTCCCTCTGTCATCCTTTGTAAATATATAATTGCTGTTTCTAATTTTTTAGTATCTACTACATCCATAAAACAACATCCTCCTCAAGATATTTTTTAAGTTTTTTTAGTTTTCCTTCAGTAATAAATTCCGAATAATGTAATCCATTATATGTTGAGTGCAAAACAGGATATCTTTCTTTTGTTTTCAACATAAAATGCTCCTTAATCATCCACTCAATAGTTGCCTGAACCACATCATATGATAATCCACTAAGTGCCTTAAACTCTGGAATATGATTCAAATTATTCTTTACAACTTTTTCACTTTCTGTCCCATAAAGTACATCTGTCAATACTTTAACGCTAAAATATTTATTTTTACTAATATTTTGCAATGCTTTAACGATCGTATATATAACTTCGTTAAGATCCTTATTATTATAAATAACCGGCTTTACATTTGCCTTCTGTATTTCGACATAATTATTTATTGATTCTTTCTTCTCTATATTTTCTATTTTTAGATCAACATTTTTTATAACAGATTCATTATTCTCTTTCTTTATATTATATTCAGAATAAATATCGAGATTTTCCATTGAGTAATTCATCTGATCATAATAGTAATTCATACCAATAGACTTATCACATCCTGAGCCATTTTTATTATAATTTGTACAGCCAAGAAAAAATCCATTCTTTTGACTATATTTAACTATCAGATATCCATCTCTACATTTATCACATTTTTGAATAGCCATCTTTCCGCCACGAAAATCATTTGTCATAAATCCGCATAATTCAGGTTCATTAGTACAAATATATAACCGTAAACCATAAGCTCTTTTATATTTTAATTGCATAGGATACCCACATAAAGGACAAACCTTTTTTTGTGTTATATAAGTATAATCTTCATTCCAGTCTCCTACTAACCGAACATTTTTGTATTCCTTTTTTATTTCAATAAGAAACTCTGAAGGATTTTGCTCTGGTGCAACCATAAACACCCTGTTTTTTGTTCTGGTCATTGCAACATAGAATAATCTTCTCTCTTCAGCATAATCTATTGATCTATCACCTTTTATTACAAAAGATAAAACTGGATCATCTTCGATTTTTGATGGAAATCCATATATTTCATTTTTCCCATTAACGATAATTACATCATCATATCCCAAACCTTTAGAAGAATGTGCTGTCATAAATCTAATATCCAGATTAGGATAATTTACACTTTTTATCTTATCTCCATGCCTTACATATTCAAACAATCCTGATTTTTCAAGAAGATATCCATCAAAATTAAAACGTCCAAGAAGTAATATAGAACCAACCTCTTTACGCTCCTTTTTCTTAAATTCCATTAATTGTTCCAGTGCAGTCTCGACAGCTCTAGCCATGGCATAATTCACACCACTACGTCTATTTCCATTCTTTTCCTTTAACTTGCCATCATAAGTATATATAATTACTGGGTCTTCAATTCGTTTATTTGAAATAAGTTTTTTTGGTATTTGTTCATTATTCTTTTGAATAAAATTACCGGCTATATCTATAACATCTTGAGAATTACGATATGTCCTGACTATCTTCAGCATTTTCGCATAGCCCATTTTTTCTGCAAATTTTGTAAAAAGTGTTATATCGGCTCCACTGAATGCATATATAGATTGCCAATCATCTCCTACTGCTATAATCTTTGCATCAGTCACTTCAGACAATGCCTTTGTAAGATCAAATCTTTGTCTGGATATATCTTGATACTCATCAACTATGATATATTTGAAGTCAAGTTTTTGCTTCATCTCCTTAACTTCATTGAGTAATCGAGCTGATTCATTAATCATATCCTCAAAATCAACAGCATTATTTTCTTTTAGCCATCTTTCATATTCTAGATAACAGTCTTCACATATTTCAAGAAACAACCTACTTCGAACATTTTGCGTTGAGTGATACATACGATTAAAGTCATCAAGCTTATAATCATTAACCTTAAAATTCGAAATAAATCGACATATAAGAGATACAAGTTTTCTGATATATCGATTTTCTTCACCTGCAACAATCGTTTCCATTACCTCCTTATTAGAACGAGGTACTATCTCGAAACCGTTATGCTCAAGTTGTTCTTTTAAATGCACTAATAACGGTCGTCTATCGTTATATGCTGAAAATGTGTATATCAATGTTGTATTATGTGTTTTATGTAATGCCACTTTAGTATTTATAGCCTTTTTATATCTTTCAATTTCATCTTGACTAAATCTATCATTTTCTCCAGACTCAGTAATTCCAAAATGTTCTATATATGCAACCCTGTCATTCTGTTTGATGATGAAGTCAGGTGTATAAGGCTTTCTTGCATACGAAATATCATAAGGATAGATAGGTTCATATTCATAATCTATATTGTTAAGGTATAAGAAATTGGCAATTTCAACTTCCTGATGAGATCGGAGTATTTCATTTTGTATAGTAACTGATTTTTTAGTCCTTGCATCAATTACCTCACGTTTAAAATCCTCCAGATCACTACGCATCGTAGAATAATTAGACTTAGCAATATTATTAAAGAAACCATTTAAGTCATCACCTTCATACGGAGCATCAAAATAAGATGCAAAAAACAATATAAGTTTATTCACTATACTGTCATTACGCAAAACTGATTCCCGAAAATAGTCACGTATAACAAAATAAAGACGTGACTGTTCAACAATATTTAGTTTTTCTTCTGGTGAATTGACGTGTATAATAGCATTTCCTGTCGAATGAAATGTTGCTATAGGGCACTGAATTCCTAAACATTTTTGAATTTTATCTTTTAACTCATTAACTGCTTTATTAGTAAAGGAAATCACAAGAATCTGTTTAGGATCTATCCCCTTTTTATCTACCAGATATTTAACTTTCGCAGCTACTGTTGTTGTTTTACCTGCACCAGCTCCAGCTATCACCAAACAATAATCTTCATCTGTTAATACTACTCGTCTCTGATCTGAATCAAGTTCTATATCAGGGTCAACCGATTTCAAAATAGTATCTAAGTATTCTTTATCATTAGTCATTGTTCTCAGGATAAACTCATCATTATGAGTATCTATTCTTTTATCGTAATCATTATAAAGAGCTATAATACGTTCTGCATTTTCTATACGGAGACCATTCTTATCACAAAAATCTTCTAACATACCACTTTTTCTTAATACAGAGAAAAACTCAATAATAGAACTGTATTCATTTCTTTTGTTCATATAGTCACTTTTTGCAATATACTTATCTTTTTCAAGAAGAGACAACAAAAAGCCACCACATTCGAGAAGTTTATCAACGTTCTCGTTACATGGCTGCTTAATTTTTTCGGAGGTATGTATTTTTTTAGTATTAAATAATCTTTTATTGTTTAAAAACTTATTCCAAAACCCCATCTTATGTAAATGACCTTTTTTTGATTTTATACTTTTATAAGTTCATTATTATTCTATACATAATAAGATATCCGATATAGTTAAATCAATTTAACTAACTTCTCACTTCATAATAATCCACCAAGATTTAATCTAGTTGTCTAGACAGTTCAATAAACTCCTTACTTAGATCAAGCGTACCTACACTAATCCTATTGCCACTCATTATATATGATTCATACGCTCATAAACATCTTTAGTTTCATCTAATAAATCAAAACTATTAAATGACACCCTTCCCTATGTAGTTTTTTTTGATATCTACTCCATGTATAAAAATGTTATTTATATCTGTAACAATTTTCGTTTTTTTTTAATTCTTCTCCAAGTGAATCAATTATTTTTTTTGCATGCAGAATAATAAGAATCCTGACTTTTATCATTAGAATTTAGCAAATCATTGACTACCTCTTTATAATGTCCTATTATCTCTCCTGCAAAATTTGTAAACTCTGGAAATTGTTCCAAACATGCTTTTGCCACTTCTGGATCCATATGCGGCAGCTTAGTAGCAAATTTTACAACTTTATCTTTTGTCATATGCTTAAAATCTGGTATATTTAATTTTTAATACTCTTTTCTCATTCAATGTATATTTCATATTGCTATCCATCCTTTAAATCCAAAGTCAATATATCTTTTTCTATTCTATTTTTGTTATGTTTGGTTAATGTCATGTTGTAAGTACCATTTTTCCAAACATTTTATTTCGCTAATCTCTCTTGAATATCTGAATATATAAGTATTGGTAAACTCTTACATTTTATCAACTATATTATCCGCTACAAGTATGATAATTCCGAATAAACTTATCAGAATTCCTTTACATGCATAAACTGAAAAAAAAAGCTAACACCACTAATATACCAATTAGCAAAACTTCATTTATATTTTCTCTTGTATATTCTATATATCCCACAACTGATATCCTTGCCTTTTTGCTGAATCATATACTGGACGCATATTCTTCTCTAGTATGTTATAAAACTCTTCTTTTGTATTTCCGGGTATATATAATTCCTGATTAGCCCAAATGGAATGTAAATTATCTCTGTAGCATTTCTCATATAATCTATGTATCTCTACGTTGGAGAAAACTTCCTCATACATAAGATACTGATTATTGGCAAATCTAATAAAGAACGGTTCCCATTTAGGAAGTTTGTTGCTCTTTATAGAATTAAGGCTTGAATCCATAGGCATAAGATTCCAAAGCTCATCATTCATAACAAATGACCAGGGAACAAAATGATCTACATCATACTCAGTTCTATCGATTGGTCTTTCATTAAATACATCAATGATGCTTCTCTGTTTCATAATCGCATCCCAAAGATTATGGACATGCCCCAGCTTTCTTGACCGTTCACCCAACGGATCCAGTTTGTAAACCAATCCGGGTACATCTGGATTATTATTCTGAAGCCATTTCACTTTTTCATATTGAATCCACCCAAGAATAGCTACTGTATTATCCTGAATCATTCTCATCCAACTTGGATTAAAAATCACTTCCCTTTTCAGCCCTGTGGAATCCCCCAAAACATATGGGAGCTTAGCTACATTTTTGTCAAACATCTGTATATATGCAACCAGCCGAGGGATACTGTCCCAATTAACCGCTGTACTATCTTTTACAAAGAATCCTGCCAAAGCACGATAAGGAACCATGTGAATAAGTTGTTTCTTTATATGCGCCATTTCTTTGCTATGAAGTTTAATTGCATCTTTTATCTCCATCTTTGACGCATTATTATTCAAGTCGCTTAGATCCGATAATCTATAAATTGCTCTTTCTAGACCATCCCTTACATCTCCGGCTACCACACCACTAAGATGTATATGATATTCCATCACCGAATACCATGCATTTGCTATCATCTCATCAATCAGTTCATCAAAATTGGTGGTCTTTTTATCTTCAGATATAAGATTAACTATTGCTTCGAGCCAGTAGAATTTATAACAATACGAAGGGTTCTTCATCATATTTGAAAAACCCTCGATATCCAGATTATTATGATATTCTTTTCCAATTAATTTGCTTATATCTTCCATAGATTTTCACCAACAAAGTCCCAATACTTAAATGACGTAGGATTTCCAAAGCTTTCAGATATACAACTATAATTCTGTATATTTATCCGATCTTCCCTTTGCTTTTTCAACTGGATACTTATGCTCATTCTTTGTCATTTTAACATTTACTATTTCATCTTCATCTAGTCCCAGTTTGTCCAACATATTTCTACAATATACAAGAACGTCTGCTAATTCTTCTTTCACATTATCAAGGTTATAATCCTCATCACTCCACTGAAAGCACTCCAGCAGTTCATTTGCTTCTATGGAAATAGATTTTGCCAGATTTGCCGGTGTATGAAACTGATCCCAATCTCTGTCTTCAGTAAATTTTCTAATCCTGTTTATCGTTTCCTGATTCATTATGCTTCTCCTTCTGCATCTTTTGGAATCCTTCTGCGTATGCTAGCATTCTATTTTTAAAGTGTTCAGCTAATTTCTCATCTTCACAATATACATAACACCCTTTCATTCCACGAGTCAGAAGAGTTCTATATGTATTCTTTATTATCTCATCAGCTCTACGTTTTGCTTCTTCCGGATTTTTTCTATATAGTTTCTTTATGCCTTTAAGAGATTGATCTGTTCTTGCTCTCTTAGTAAAATCTGTAACTATGGCCCCATTTTCAAACCTTATATCTTTACCTATTATTACTCCAACATAATCAAATTCTAACCCTTGCGAAGTATGTATACATCCTACTTCATTTATGGAAGTATCGCTCACAGCAAAGGGTTCTCCTGAGCCAAGATTCCAACTCATACCAAAATCACCTATTTGAATGTCATGATAATTTGTATTATTTGCTTCCTGCTTATTCCAATCCCAACAGTAACCTGCAAGTATTCTAGCAACTCCAATCTTATTCTTAGCTTCTATAATATCACGAACTTCATTTGGCGATTTACATATTCTAAAATCAAAATCAACGCCATCCAAATCATAATTTGCTGTATCATGTATCTCTAAAATATTATCCAGCCAGGATATATATCCATCCGAACCATTGCATCTGAATTGTGATACAAGTTCCATTTCATATACTTCTGATTCGAGCTCATCAGCCCATTTTTTAATCTCTCCAACTGAACCTATATCATCCATCGTTACTCTCTGTGACTCATCAATAAAGAACACTGAGCAATATGCACTCTTAATTATTTCTTTTATCTGGTTTTCTCCCTTATTGTGGAACATTCCGGATTTTTCATTAAGTCTATGAGCCTCATCTACAAGAAGTGTATGGATAGAATTGTTCTTTGTTTCTGTAAATGTTCCTGAACCCTTGAAGAGATTATCTATATTCGACAACTTGAAGTCACCTTTTAGCTTTCTCTTATAAACATCTCTTGGTGCACTATTCTTCGATACGTACTGAACCATCTGATCTCTCATAGTAAGTTCTGCCAAAAGATTAACTGCAATAACTGACTTACCTGTTCCAGGACCACCTTTTATAATAATAGTTCGCTTTTTAAAGTCCTTCTGACACATTTCAGAACATTTAAGAATCTTTTCATATACAACCTTCTGTTCATCTATCATCACAAATTCCTTATTGCCCTTAAGCATTGATGATATTGAATTCTGCAAGCTCTTAGAAGGTCGTATCTTTCCATTTTCTATTTTATAAATATTCTCTTTATTATCGCCCTTTTTTATAGATTTCTTTATATAATCTCTAAGCAACGATATCTGCCCCTTTGTAAAAACAGGAGCCTCTTCATAATAAGCACTATATATGTTATCATCTACAGGATCATTTTCCTGTCTGATATAATTGTGCATACATACGCATGGATTAATAGCTATATCCTCATCCTGAACAGTAGCATTATAATCGCGTATTAACTGTGCATATGACCAAACTTGATAAGATGGATGAACAACAGTCCTTAAACCTCCACCTACATAGGTTTCTACCAAAGCATCCAAACCTTTAACACTTTTTAATTCATCCCATTGTTTTAATTCAATTATTGTAACTCCTGGCTCATCATTTTCATCATATCCGGATATCAAAAAATCAACCCTTTTGGATGTCTGTGGAATGTTATACTCTATCGCTACTCCTGCATCAGATGGTATATCGCCTACATTTAAAACTTTATACATATAAGAAAGAGAATTCTCCCATGATCTAAACTCTGATTTAGGAGTCTTTCTTCCCATCAAGTTATGAATCATTTCTTCAATTTCTATTGCAATAGTGTCATTTTCGACACTATGCATAAAACTATTTTTATCTCCAGAATAAACAATCATACCCTCTCTCCAGTTTCTAATTAATTATTGCATTTCTTTTCTCTAATTCACAAATTGATTTTTAAGAAGTTCCATCATATCTTCTTTCACGTTTTCTGGTTCTGTTATCTTTACATTCCCTTCCAATGCAATAACCCAGGCAAGGAACTGACTACTTACAGCAACAGCGACACTCACTGAAAAATGTTCATCATCAACTGGCCTTAGTGACACATCTTTACCAAACTGATCTATGATGACATTTGCCATTTCATTTTTACAAAGAAGGGTTACTGTCTTTACGTCGCCACCATACATTCTGAAGTATAGTTCGTTATATTTTGCCTTATCCTGACGATTAAATTCAGTCTTGCCCTTTCGTTTAATATCTGTTACTTCTACATTACGCATCTTATCTACGCGGTAATGTCTCATTTCTTTTCTATCATGGTCATATCCTATGAGATAGTATCTTTCATCATCATAATGAAGTGCCCAGGGACTCACTTCATAAGGTTCTCCATTTCTCCGGAATTCTTCTTCGCCTTTAACATTCCAACTGAAATATTTAAAGCTTACGGCTTTATTCGCACTTATTGCTGTATGTATTGCATCAACCGTATAATAAATGCTTTCATTCATGTTTTTAACGCGGCCAATCACCTTAACCTCACGATCAAGTAACTTTGCATCATATATGCTGATTGATTTCTCAAGTTTCTTGATAAGATCCTTTGTCTTATTTTCAGAAATAAACTTTGAAGACTGAATGGCATCTACCAAAATCTTAAGTTCAGCCATTTCAAAATCCCTAGTTCCACAATAATAGAAAGTCTTACCAAACTCCTGATACCTAATTATATCTATCCCAAAACACTGAAGAGCAGCCAGATCGTCATATATGCTCTTCCGCTGCGCTTCAATGTCAAACTTTGCGAGTTCACTAATAATCTGAGGCATAGTAAGCATATGTGTATCATCTGTCTGCTCTTGCATTATTTTAGCCAAATATAATAATTTTAATTTTTGATTTTTACCCCTCATAACTATTGCTCCTTATCCCCATATACAAACAATAGAAACTATTGACTAGTATACCACATTTTAGGTGTATTATAAAAGGGACAACTGCAATAAAAATCGATTCTGGAATAACCTTGGTATATTTTTGTTTTGCAAGCCATTCCATCACCACTTTATTTGGAGCCTGACTATCTATATTAAAAAGAACTCCTGTAGACTTCCTTACTGCGACCAGAGCATACCTGGTCTTTCGTCCGGGCGAACCAGGTTCAGTAAGCCATACTTCACAACCTGGAACCAAGAGTTCTTTACATCTACCAGTATTCTTAACATGAACAATTTCATTTTGACCGTTTATTTCGACCTCAGCTATAAATCTATTTTTTCTTTTAACAAATACAGCTTGACATATGATATTCTCCGCGTACAAATGTATACAAAACACCACATATCATTATATCATAAGTCGAAGTATAGGGACATCAAAAGATTCAGGAATCTTTTTACCTACCAGTTTATTAGGATCATAAAACTGCCCTTTGAGAATTCACCTAATGAAGCCATCTAATCAGCATATTCTTCATCTGTAAGCTTAAATTCTTTAGCGCCTGAGGAAATTGCATATTTACTAATTCCTAATCCCTTGTTAAAACCCATATCAAAATACATAATTGCTTCGGTTTTTTATTAAATTAGCTTATGCATCTTAATACAGTCAAAATCTCCGCTCTTTATCACGATATCATCGATCTGAATAAATCCAGCTTTCTCATAGAAGCCTACAGCATTCACCCTGCTATCGATCATGATCTCATTAAACTGAAGTTCTTTGATCCATTTTTCAGCCTCTTCCAAGGTTTTTACTCCCAAGCCTCTTCCACGATACTCTGGAAGAACAACTAATCTTCCCAATACCACTACCTCGTCGCTGATCTCATAAAACCTGCAAGTTGCCACTGGATATTCATCGTCAAGCAATACTATGTACTTTGTGCCGTCACAGTCATGCTCATCAAACTCATCCCGAAGTGGAATGTGATACTGCCGATTCATTCCCTGAACACGAACTGAATACGCTCCGGCACGCTGCCACTCTTCCTCAGCCCTAAGAACCTTTATACTATCTTCAATATCAGGTCTAACGGAATCATCCTCGGTACGCCCATTGATTCTGTCCAATATTTCATCATTTCGTTCGAGCATGTTATAAATGCCATCCTCTGAAAGAACCCCTCGTTTCAGATTTTTAGGGAACTCTCCCTTCTCATCCATTGCTAAGTCATCCTTCCACTGTTGACTTGTATAATAAGTTTCCAGCTTCTTGATTTCAGTCTGAAACTCCTCAATGTCTTTGGTTCTTGCATCAAAAGCAGCTATCTTACTATTGGCCTTATCGAGAATAGCTTCCATTTCAAATATATGCTGTGGAATTTTCTCCTTAATCATTCTATCTTTGAAATGGCTCTTACGCTTATTATATGCATGCTCTATCTCATAATCCGGAATCCAGATTTCAGCCTCATCAATCTTCTCAAATACAAACTGCAATGCTTCATCATCTGGAAGATTCTCAGCCACCTGCTTTTTATATGCCTGATACATCCACTGGCTTATCTTCTCTTTCTGTCGCTGTTTAAGTTGAGAATATGTCTTGTTCATTTGTAGTAATTTACCATCAACCTTCTTGTGCTTGCTCATGGTCTTACGCCTTCCACAACACTAAAATACATT
>JAILEL010000415.1 GCA_024687845.1 Eubacterium sp. | reverse complement strand
TTCGAAAAGCTGAGGAATACATGTTATATATTCTCTTAATGTATTACCTATATTTCTATATCGCTGAGCCTTTCTTATCGCAGAATACTCAACTAGTACTGTTGGCATAAAACGGAAAAGCACCGCGAGCGAAATAGTTGCTGTTCTTGGAACCTTTAACTTATCAAGTGAGGCAATCAGTTTTCCAGTCGGTGCTTTCGATACGGGATAAGCAGTAACAACCGCAATGACTAGCCTTCTTAGATAAATAATAAGAAGCGGAAGATTTCCAATATACCGGATATCCTTTATCAATACAAGAATAATCTCCAAGCCAACGAACAATAGTATCTGTGGTAATATCTTTTTTATTCCCAGGATGCTTCCTGCCCATATAATTGCAAATACAAGTGCTGCATATACAGCTGACTCCGTTTTAAAAAACAGTATCCCAATTGATACTAAAATGAGTACCATTATACGCACACGAATATCAATATCTTTCATTAACCCTCTTCCACTATTCCAGCAGGCACAAAATGTTTCTTCATTAGCTTATATCCTATAAACATACCTATAGCCGAGGTAACTATAAGCATAAGAATTACAGTAATAACAATAACCGGATTTTTATATGTATTTACCATTGTATTAACTGTTTCGGCAGCATATCCCTTTTCAATAAGTCCATCGGCATATGTATCTCCCAGTATGATCACTGGGAAAAAACTTCCGAGTCCATATATGGTTGTATGTAGCGCATAGGCAGCTCCGGCTTTTATAGGATTATGATATCCATCATTCATGCATATTGCTTCACATATACATGATGCCACCAGGAATATTACCCCTGTCAGAACCTGTCCCATCAGAAGAAAGTACAGTGCCTTTATGCCCAGGAAAAGAATCTGTGTTCCTATTTTAGATGACTTACTAATCATCAATACATATATAGGTCCTGAAATGATTGCCATAAGAGCATATCCGGCATATAGCTGAAGCATTACCGAGCTGGCAAATGGAATTGCTGTTATCATACTTACTACAAAGGTCAATACTGAGAAAAGTGTTACAATAATAACTTCTTTAAGTCCAAGCCCCTTCTTATCCTTTTTGTTCTTTGTACTATTACTCATTGATTAAACTCTCCTTTTCATTTTCTTATGTTCATTATCAAAATTTATTCCAATCACAAACAGGACTATCGACAGCGCGAGTACCATCACCGCATCTTTAAAACAACTCTGCACTGTTCCGGTTTGCTGTATATTTTCTATCCCATGAGCAATCCATCTTTGCGGGAAACAAGCTCCAATCTTCTGCATAACCTCAGGCATATATTTGAACGGAAATAATACTCCGGAAAACAGAGACATCGGCATCAAAATAAATGTTCCAACAAAGCCCAACGCATCTTCTTTCTTTAGTAGTGCAGCAAAGAATACGTATATCGATATCGACAAAATATTGCTAATAAAAAGCATAAGCAAAAATCCTAATGAATTCCGCATCCCAAAATCAAAATTAAGCACGAGACCTACAAGATAATAAATTATAGAGCCAGTCATCATAAACATCAGATATACAGAAGACATACCAAGAAAGTATGAGGATTTTTTCATTCCACTGAGCATGATTCTATCCTTCATTCGTTTCCTTCGTTCTTCTATGATAAGTGCGCCAAGAAGATTACCGGCTGTAAGAGTTTTGAATATCATAAATGCAAGAGAATTCGATATGGAAATCCATTTCTTTTTTGTCTCATTTACCGAAACTATGGATGATGTATCTGTTTCACCGTTATATATTCCACTTTTCACTGAACTTATCGTGTCGTCAATACAGAGCTGGACTGCATTTTCAATTTCAGATTCTGTAATACTCACAAGACTGACTTCCAGAATATCTTCATCCTGCAAGTCAGTAATAACTAATGCAAGTTCTGCATTTCCTCCTATCAGCTTCTCTGTCACTTTATCTGCATCTATTTCCTTTACGCTTATTCCTTCAAGTGATTTCAGGTTATCCACTACCTTTTCAGCCACCTCGGAATTACTTTCATTAGAAATAACCAAATTATGTGTAGATGAGTATGGCAGCAGAAATGACATTAGAAGAAATATCAGAATCGGCTGTATTGTTATCAGATAAATAAGCTCCTTATTTTTCTTATATAGCGTAAAACTGTTTTTAACCATATTTATCATACGTTTCTTGTCACCTTCTTCCCCACTCCTATTCCGGCAAAAACAAGGCCAATCGTAAGTCCTCCCAAAACAAGTATGCTATATTTAAGCTTTTCATCAACAATACCGTTATAGAGACTTGTCACTGCCCTGTTCACATAGTAAAGCGGACTTGTCTTTATAATCAAATTTAATACAGGAATATTTTCAAGTAGATATAACGGAGTGATAGAACCTCCAAGATATCCACATAGCATTGCAAACATCATAACCATACTTTGACACATGGTTTTGTTTTTTCCCCAAAGTCCTACTACACATCCAAAAACCGCACTGAATAGCACTAAACAGCTTAGGATAAGCAGAATGTAACCAGCCTTCTCTCCCCAATTTACTTTTAAAACAGTAGTTGAATATATGTATGACGTAGTAATCATCACTATCCCACAAAGAACTCCGGTCAGAACTTTAGAAAAAATCATAATCGGAATACCAGCATTAGAAAGTCTTATTCTTTCAATAGTTCCATGTTCCTTCTCGTCATAAACCATAAAAGCAACCAGTAGTCCCATAAACATAATAGAGAAAGCAAGCCCGGCAAAGGTGTAATAATTCTTTGATTCAAAATGTTGTACATTTAGCTTTATCTTCTTTACATATGATTTTGTTTCACCACTAATTTCAGTAACTGATTCATCTTTATCAATCGACACAGAATCATCTCCATTAATGATTACTGAATCACCTGCCATCTGTACAAATAACGTTCTGACCAGCTTTCCTCCCTCCGGCTCATTAAAGCTGCTTCTGAAATAGGAAAACCCTTCTTTTTCTAAAGTAATAACTCCATATGCTTTACTCGCTTCAACATCCTTGCAGGCCACTTCATAATCTGTTATTTCTTCAAAAGTCACTCCCAATGATTCAAGGCTAGCCTTTATATTCTCAAAAGATGATAACTGAGCAGAATCCTTTACGAGATAAAGAACTTTTGCATTATCAAATGTTCCATAACTGCCGCCCATATAATCCCTAAGCGCATAGCTAAATATCGTAATCAGAATAACCGGCATGCAGAACATAAATATCAGATTACCTTTGCTTGTAAAAAATACCTTCACTTCTTTACCAAGTTGAGTTAAAAACATCTCTGCACCTACTTTCTATCCCTAAGCTCTTTTCCGGTAAGCGTAAGGAATATTTCTTCGAGTCCTGGTTCAAAGCTTTTTATATTTGTGATGGTAAGACTATTTTTTACCGAAAGTTTTATTACATCCTCCATAATTACATTTTCCGCCGAATGGAAGATTTGCATTATTCTTTTATCTTCATCAACAACTAAACTAACTCTATGTACGCCCTTAACATTTCTAATACCATCCTCAAATCCATGTAAATCTTTTTCTAATTCCGCGAATTCTACATCTGTTTCCATATCTCTTCCCATTTTCTCGATAATCTCTGACTTCGTACCATCTGCAACTACCTTTCCATGATCAATAACTGTAATTTTGTTGCAGATTTCTTCCACCTCCGGCATATAGTGAGTCGTGTAAATAATTGTTGCACCTTTTTCATTTAATGCCCTGACATTTTCCAGAATCCTGTTACGTGACTGAGGATCTATACCAACTGTAGGCTCATCCATTATTATCAGCTTTGGTTCATGAACGATTCCACATGCCATATTAAGTCTTCGTTTCATTCCTCCTGAAAACTCAGAAGACTTCTTTCTTTTAACCTCCAGCAGTCCAACAAAATCAAGTGCTGCTTCAACCTTCTTCTTAAGTTCAGCGCCTTTGAAACCATACAGTGAGCAAAAGAATCTGACATTTTCCTCTGCTGAAAGATCCGGATAAATTGCTAAATCCTGAGGTACATATCCTATATTTTTCTTCCACTTATTTATTGACTGTCCATCTTCAAAGGTTATCGTTCCACTATCATATGGAAGAAGTCCTGTTATACAGTTGATTGTTGTACTCTTCCCAGCTCCGTTTGGTCCCAATATCCCATGTACATCTCCAGCCTCAACATTTATCGAAACTCCATTTACAGCTGTTATGTCTGCAAATGACTTTTTTAAATTGTCTATCTTTAGAATTCCCATTTCTTTCTCACTTTCCTTATAATATATGAATCATTTTGCTTATTTATTCATTTATTACATCACATAAGTTAGCATAGACTAACTTGTTTGTCAATACTGTTTGACAATATTTTTTTATGATGATATATTGTTTAAATGAATATTCTTTGTTATATATTCATTTATTACAATCTTTATTTTCTGAGGAGGAATAGCTGAAACATGCCACAGATATTTGATGAGGCTGGTAGAGAAAAGGTAAGAATAAATCTTCTCGAAAGCGGATATGAGCTGATTAAAAACCATGGTCTGAAAAAAACTTCTATAAATGATATAGCCACAAGTGCAGGAATAGCCACCGGTACCTTCTATAACTTTTTTAAAACCAAAGAAGAATTTGTATATCAGATTGTTATATATAAAAGAACCCAGTCCAAAAATATGTTATTTGGACTGGCTAAAAAAGGTAAGATTGACAAGAAGCATTTCAAAAAATATCTGACAATGCTTTATACAACTGATAATAATATTTTTGAATACTTAAGCGACAGCGAGATTGCTCAGCTTAAAGCCCGCTGGCCTGAAGAATATTGGAAAAACGCCAACAATGAAAAAGGCACAGT
>JAILEL010000400.1 GCA_024687845.1 Eubacterium sp. | reverse complement strand
TTATTTTCCAGGAGGGCATTCTTGATAGTAGTATCAAGTTCGAATACTATGAATGATCTCATTTCTTTAATACCTCTTCAATGTTTGTTTCGTAGGTGAACAGCTCGTCTACAGGAACGTCCAGATATGCGGCCAGTCGATATGCATTCAGGATTGAAGGTGTATTTGTCATATCCTCGTAATACTGGAGACATCTTATACTGATTCCGGTATTTTCCGAAAGCTCTTTATTACTGATGTTCTTTTCTGTCCTAACTTCTTTAAGATTTGATATAACTTTATCCATACGACTACCTCCATTGATGTTGGATTTAAGGCAGTTTTTCAACCTTACAATTTCATTCTAGTAAAAGAGGTGTCTCATAATCTACCCTTAAGAGATGACGCGACCGAATATTTTGAACTCACTTGCTTCAGTTACAGGAATAGGAGCATATTCAGGATTAAATGACAGTAGTTCCATGAAGTTATTTCCCTTATGCAACTTCTTGCAGTATGCTTGTCCATCAAGGTAGAAGATACCAATATCTCCATCAAATAGTTCAGTAGTCTTATATACCCATACTATTTGTCCGTTCATATATCTTGGTTCCATACTATTACCATTAAGCCTGATGCCAAAGCTTGCTTTTTCAGGAACCTCACTTCCTACTACAACCATTTCATGATCTTCGCTATCAAGGAATTCACCTGTACCGGCTGATGCGGGAAGAAGATATAGTGGTAGCTCACGCTGCTTAATTGGAAATTCAATAACATTATCGTCACTGCTAATTGAAGTAGAATTGTTGAGGCGATAGTCATCAAGCTGACCGAGAATATCTATATAGTCCAAAGCTTTATCCCTTCCAGTATCATTAAGTATTGCAAGTGGGTTATCAGGATTTGGTTCTATAAAAGCAGAATATATATCGGTAATACCGTATATCTTACATAGAGCAAGAAACTGAGCAGCATTAGGCATCGCTATTCCTTTTTCCCATGTATATATTGCTTTATTATTTGTTGTTATTTCTGCATCAGAAAGTTTTTTTGCTGCTTCCACCTGGGATAATTGAGCTTGTTTTCTGTAATGTGCAAGGGTTTCTCCTATTTTATTCATCAGATCACCGCCATTCTTAATGAAAAAAATTTTTAAGATCGTCAATCGCAATATCTATTATTTTGCTATATAGCACTATACAACACTTCGTGGCTGGTGGCAAGAAAAATCTTATTAAATTCGACTAAGTGCAGAATTCTTCACTTGAAATCTAAAATAAAACGATTTATGCTGTGCCTACAGTGAAACGAGACATATAGATAACTAATATATTTAAACACTGTAAATAACTCGAAAAAGGCGCTTTTGAGTAGGTTTTATTAAGGCAAAAGAAATAGATTATGAGGAGAGTGAAGTAAGTATGATTGCAGAGAGCCCATATAAGATCTATGTAGATGTAAATGTTGAATATAAAAAAGATGGGAGCCTTGTTCCGAAGGCTATACTCTGGAGCGAGGATAGGACTTATGAAATAGATTAGATTACAGATGTCAGGCGTGCAGCAAGTCTTATCGCAGAACCAAGACTGCGAAGCAGGCTTGCATGGTTGCGAAGCAAACATGGCACAAAGAAACGTGAGGAAATGACAGAGAGTGCTTGAGTGAAGACTCAGCACTCCGTGAAATCCATTAAATCTGCAAAGGGTTGATATAGGTGTACCAGTGATGCCTCTGGTACATATCTTCATCGGACTATCACACGACATACTGATGTGATAGACGCTGGAGTGCCGGATAGGGGATATATCCGGTTTATGATTCTCTGGCAGCATTACTTAGAGAAGGTGACATTTCCCTTCCTTCGAAAAGTACATTTTATAAGATTGTATTAAGAAGGAGTGTTTCGAATTATGAAGAATGGTTTTATGAAAGTAATATTAAGGATACGATTGAACTTAGTTGCAGCAAGTGTAACATGAAAATAATGGATTACATGATTCAGCATGATGAAACAGTTTGTGCTCTGAATGGAGTAAGTCTTAAATGCTCCAGGTGTAAGAGAGTGATGACGCTGGTAAAATATACAGAAGCGATTATCACACAGAATACTGTAATCGCAAATGGAAAGATGATTAGTAAAATTTAAAAAGGCTCACCTGATAAGTGGCATAGCATAATCAATATAACTATGGACCATATGGACGCAGGGAACTCATTACCGGAATACCGGTTTTGATTCCTTTGCGTCCTTTTTGTTGTCTGTTGATTTATCTGTCCAGACGTACTGGGCTGGTACATCAGTGGATAACTTTACCGGTAAAAATGACTGGCCAGTCAACATCCCTGAAATATAAATTTCAGGAGGGTACGGTTATGTACGATTCTAAAAGTATCAGTGAAAGATTACGAAAAAAAAGAAATGAATTAGGACTATCAAGGAAGGCAGTCGCAGAAGACTTATCTTACTCCGAGGACTATGTGAAAAAGATTGAGCAAGGAAAAAAAGGACCTTCTTTTGAATATATTTTCAGGTTTTCAGAAAAGTATTCTGTAAGTCTGGATTTTTTGTGTTGGGGTTTTCAACTGGATGATACTAAATTGGATACTGATATTGAAGATATTGAATCTCTTCTCAGAAATCCTAGATGTCCATTTGTGCTTTATGTAGGAAGAAAGAAACTTGTTAAGAGAAAGGAATTTGAAAAGTTTATTTCTGATAACATCGAGATATGAAAATACTATTAGGCAATATTAAAAATGAAACAACATTGAAAAATAGTCCCAGATATCGTATAATTAAGCGCCGAGCATATTTGGGACTTCTTTTTATAGAAAGGAGTCTGAAATGGGAAAAGATCTTAAAGGTAAAGAACTGGGAGTTGGGATTATTCAACAACCTAATGGCACATACTTAGCAAGATTTGTTGATAAGCTTGGGAAGAGAAAGACTAAAAGATCTAAAAAACTGCAAGAGGTAAAAACTTGGCTTGCTGATGCTGTGTATATATATCAACACAGTGACCTGAATCAGGCGACGGATATGATCGTTGATGCCTGGTATGAATACTGGATCAGTATCAAAAAACAAGTAGTGAGACCAAATACGGTCAGAAACTATACTGAACGATATGAACGCAATATAAAAAATGTGATTGGTAATAAACTTTTATCAGATGTGAAGCCTGTTCATTGCCAGAAGATTTTAGGACATTCCAACATTGGTATTACAATGAACTTGTATGTGCATATTACAGATGATGAAAATCAAAGAGAAATTGACTTAGTGGCTGATGCATTAAAAGTGGTATAAAACTTATTATAAAATATGGCTTCGTGGTACTCGATGTGGTACTCGGTCAAAAAAGAAGATTGCAAAAAGCCCTAAAATAAAGGTTTTATGGAGGATATTAAAATATTATGAAACTAGGAATCGTCGGATTACCTAATGTTGGTAAATCTACACTGTTTAATTCACTGACAAAGGCGGGAGCACTTGCGGCAAATTATCCGTTTGCAACCATTGATCCAAATGTTGGAATAGTCGCTGTTCCAGATAAACGTCTGGATGTTCTTACTAAAATGTATGATTCAGATAAGACAACTCCTGCAGTTATAGAATTTGTTGATATAGCTGGTCTTGTTAAGGGTGCCAGCAAGGGTGAGGGACTTGGTAACCAGTTCCTTGCAAATATTCGAGAATGTGATGCAATTGTTCATGTTGTCAGATGCTTTGAAGATCCAGATGTAGTTCATGTTGATGGTTCTGTAGATCCAGTAAGGGATATAGAGACTATCAATATAGAGCTGATCTTTTCAGATCTTGAAGTTCTTGAGAGGAGAATATCTAAAACATCAAAGCTTGCCCGTAATGACAAAATGGCAGCAAAGGAGTTGGATTTCCAGAACAGAATCAAGGCACATCTTGAAGCTGGTAATCCTGTAAGAACTTTTGAGATAAATGAAGCTGACGATGACGAAAAGACATGGATTAAAGATTATTTCCTTCTTACAGATAAAAAGGTTATTTATGCGGCAAATGTAAGTGAAGACGATATGGCTGATGATGGTGCATCAAATGATTTTGTTAAGCAGGTTAGAGAATATGCAGCTGAGACAGATGCACAGGTATTTACAGTATGTGCTCAGATGGAAGCTGAAATATCAGAACTCGATGACGAGGAAAGAAAAATGTTCCTTGAAGATTTAGGCCTTAACGAATCTGGTCTTGATAAGCTTATAAAAGCAAGCTATACATTACTTGGTCTTATAAGTTATCTTACAGCAGGAAAGCAGGAGTCCAGAGCTTGGACTATAACAAAGGGAACAAAGGCACCGCAGGCGGCAGGAAAAATCCATTCTGATTTTGAAAGGGGATTTATCAAGGCAGAGATAGTGGCTTATGATGATCTGATCCGTGAAGGCAGTATGGCAGCAGCAAAAGAAAAAGGACTCGTTCGTCAGGAAGGCAAAGAATACGTTATGCAGGACGGCGACGTAGTACTCTTCAAATTCAACGTGTAGAAGGCTGCCCTTGTTCATCAATTGCTGCACGTTATTCTTTTTATGAATAGGAGGAAAAATGGACGGAATATATTTTCCTGGAATAGGCATCAATTTCCCCAATGTACCTTCCGGGTTTTCCATTTTTGGATTTGAGATAAAACTATACGGGATTATCATAGCTGCGGGTTTTATGGTGGCCTTTTTTATTGCTCTCAGAGAAGCTAAGCTTACTGGGCAGAATGAAGAGAATTATCTGGATTATCTGCTGACTCTTATAATTCCAGCGATTTTAGGAGCCAGACTTTATTATGTAATATTCAGGCTGGATGAATTTGTAAACAGAGGAAAGGGTCTGAGAGAAAATCTTTTCAATATTATTAACCTTAGGAGCGGTGGTCTTGCTGTCTATGGTGGAATAATTGCTGGAATAATAACTACAATCGTATTTGCGAAAAAGAAGAATATTCATTTTGCTTTGATTCTTGATACTATAGTTATGGGAGTTATCACTGGGCAGATTCTTGGAAGATGGGGAAACTTCTTCAATAGAGAGGTCTTTGGGGATTTTACAAGAGGAGTAACCAGGATGGCGATTCCTCTCCATTATTACAGCGATTCATTTATCAGATATCTGACAACAAATGGAATATTAACTAAAGAGATGATTGCTAATCAGGAAATGGTAAATGGAGTTTCCTGCATTACAGTTCATCCAGCTTTCCTTTATGAAGGATTGTGGAATGTTCTGATTTTAGTTATCATATTTATATATAGAAGAAAAAAGAAATTCGATGGTGAGCTTTTTACAATATATGCTCTTTGCTATGGGATAGGAAGATTCATGATTGAAGCTATCAGAACCGATACACTTATGGTTGGACCATTAAAAGCAAGTCAGGTTGTAGCTGTTCTATGTGTTGTGGCATCAGTGATTATTCTTCTATATAATTATAAGAAGATAAAGGATGGAAAAGAGGTAAGCCTTCATCCACTTCTTTCAAGTGAAGAATTGACTCGGATAGAAAATAGCAAGAAAGAAAACAAAGAAATAAAAGACAAAGAAGAAAAGGATAAAGATACATCTAATAAGGAAGAAACTGATAAGAGTGAGTAAATTAATTGATTTTTACAGATAAACGAATATATAAAAAATCAACAAAAAATGTATAAAAAAATAATAATATTGTACAAAGCACTAGATATAGGAAAGGCTGTTTTAGACTAAACTATATTTTGTGTTTTGAGTTTTGAAAAGGACTTTTGAATCGCCTTATGAGGCTTTCAAAAGTCCTTTTTTTCGCGCCATTGCTTGATTTCTCAAGAAAAAACACCTTGCAATTTATCCCATCGTGGGGTAATATGGATACAGTTGTGGGGATTTTAGGCTTAAAAACCCATGATTTATCCATAAAGTGGGATATATCAACAATATCAACAGACTTATCAACAATCAGAGGCACCTGTTTATGAACAGGAGAGCATCTTGTTTGCTGAAAAAGTGTTGGGGAACACTTACTTGGAACAAACGCGGAAAGGAGGAACGTAAGACTTGGCAATTAGCAGCATGTTTGGTGAATTTTTTCATAATGTAGATGCTAAAGGCAGACTTAGCGTTCCGGCCAAATTCCGTGATATCCTTGGGTCCACCGTTGTTATTGCTCAGGGACCTGAGAGGTGTCTTCGTCTTTACTCACTTGAAGGCTGGGAACAGTTTATTGAAGAACTCAGTCAGAAGATAAAAACAAGTACACCAGAAGGACGTAAGCTCTACAGAAGAATCACAGCTAAGTCAAGCGTTTGTGATATTGATTCTCAGGGAAGAATCATAGTTACTCCAAACCTGAGAGAATATGCAGGAATCATCAAGGAAGTAGTTGTTATCGGAAATGGTAATAAAGCCGAGATCTGGAACAGAGAAAAATATGATGAAGAATTTGGTGATGATGTAGATGACGTATCATTCGAAGAGATGGTTGCTGAGTATGATGTAAATATATAATGCATCATAACTAATTAGTGGGTAAATATAATGAGTTTGCTCAGACATGATTAGATTAGTTTTTTAGTAAGGAGTGTCCGATAAATGGATTTTAACCATGTTCCAATAATGCTGCCACAGGTGCTGGAAGGTCTGAATATAAAACCTGATGGTATATATGTGGATGGTACGCTTGGTGGGGCAGGACATTCAAGTGAGATAGTTAAGAGGCTTTCTGAAAAAGGAAAACTGGTCGGTTTTGATCAGGACATGGATGCAATTCATGCAGCATCCGAAAGACTTAAGAGTTATAACAATGCACTTCTGATTCACAGCAATTATGTGAATATGAAATCGGCGCTTCATGAGAAAGCAATCGATAAGGTTGATGGGATTCTTCTGGATCTTGGGGTTTCATCGTACCAGCTCGATAATAAGGACAGGGGATTTTCCTACAGAGAAGATGCTCCACTGGATATGAGGATGGACCAGTCCTCGGACTATACAGCTCAGGATATTATAAATGATTATTCTGAAAATGAGCTAAAGCATATAATCAGCACCTATGGAGAGGAAAGATTCGCCGGCAGGATTGCTGCAAATATAGTAAAAAGTCGTGAGAAGAAAAGAATTGAAACAACCTTTGAACTAAATGAAATAATCAAAGCTTCAATTCCAGCAGCTGCAAGAAGGCAGGGTGGAAATCCTTGTAAAAAAACATATCAGGCTATCAGGATTGAGCTTAATAAAGAGCTTTCAGTTTTGGAACAGTCACTTTCGGATATGATAGACATTTTGAATCCGGATGGAAGGCTGTGCATAATAACATTTCACTCACTGGAAGACAGATTAGTGAAAAATGCATTTAAGGAAGCTGAAAATCCATGTATATGTCCACCACAGTTTCCGGTGTGCACCTGTGGAAGAAAACCGAAGGGCAGAATAATCACAAGGAAACCTATAGTGGCAGATGAAGATGAGCTTGAAATAAATCCTAGAAGCAGTAGTGCTAAGCTTCGGGTTTTTGAAAAAATATAAAGTAATCAGAGTTTAGTACATTAAATAAACAGATAGGGGAACAGGTATGGCATCATTTAGAGCAAGTGATCTTTATTACACTGAAGGAAGTGTAGTAAGAAAAAGAGAATGGATCGAGCCAGAGCGTGAATATGAAGAACGCAAGGCTCGTAAGAAGAAATCAAGAACATATAAGAAGGCTGCTCGTCAGGCACAGAATTCAAAGGGTTTCGAC
>JAILEL010000399.1 GCA_024687845.1 Eubacterium sp. | reverse complement strand
TGCAGCACGTTATTCTTTTTATGAATAGGAGGAAAAATGGACGGAATATATTTCCCTGGATTAGGTATCAATTTCCCCAAAGTACCTTCCGGGTTTTCCATCTTTGGCTTTGAGATAAAACTATATGGAATCATTATAGCTGCAGGATTTATGATCGCATTTTTGATCGCACTAAGAGAAGCGAAACTTACCGGTCAGAATGAAGAGAATTATCTTGATTATCTGCTTACGCTTATAATTCCGGCTATATTGGGTGCAAGAATTTATTATGTTATATTCAGATTGGATGAATTCGTAAACAGAGGAAAGAGTCTTAGAGAAAATCTTTTCAATATTATAAACCTTAGAAGTGGTGGACTTGCCATATATGGCGGAATAATCGCTGGAGTAATAACAACATTTATTTTTGCACGAAAGAAGAATATTCATTTTGCATTGATATTCGATACAATAGTCATGGGCGTTATAACAGGTCAGATTCTTGGAAGATGGGGAAACTTCTTCAATAGAGAGGTTTTTGGAGATTTTACAAATAGTGTTACCAGAATGGCTATTCCACTTCATTATTACAGCGACTCATTTATCAGATATCTAACAACAAATGGGATAGTAACTGAAGAGATGATAGCTAATCAGGAGATGGTAAATGGAGTTTCCTGCATTACAGTTCATCCTGCTTTCCTTTATGAAGGATTATGGAATGTTCTCATTCTGATATTTATACTATTATATAGAAGAAAAAAGAAATTCGATGGTGAGCTTTTCACTATCTATGTGCTCTGTTATGGTATAGGAAGATTCATGATTGAAGCTATCAGAACGGATACACTTATGATTGGACCATTGAAAGCAAGTCAGGTTGTAGCTGTTTTATGTGTAGGAGTGTCTGTGGCAATTCTTCTATATAATTATAAGAAGATTGTAGATGGCAAAAAAGTAAGTCTTCATCCGCTTCTTTCAAAGGAAGAACTAACACAGATAGAAAATAGTAAGAAGGAAAACAAAGAAACAAAAGATAAAGAAGAAATGAATAAAGAGATATCTGTAAAGAAAGAAACTGATAAGAATGCGTAAATAAATGGATTTTTACATTTGAATGGATATGTAAAAATATAACAAAAAATGTATGAAAAAATAATAATATTGTACAAAGCACTAGATATAGGAAAGACTGTTTTTTGATAAACAATATTTTGTGTTTTGAGTTTTAGAAAGGACTTTTGAATCGCCTGATGAGGCTTTCAAAAGTCCTTTTTTTCGCACCATTACTGGGTTTCTCAAGAAAAAACACCTTGCAATTTATCCCATGGTGGGGTAATATGGATACAGTTGTGGGGAATTTGGGCTCAAAAACCCATGATTTATCCATAAAGTGGGAAATATCAACAGTATCAACAGACTTATCAACAATCAGACGCACCTGTTTATAAACAGGAGAGCATCTTGTTTACTGAAAAAGTGTTGGGGAACACTTACTTGGAACAAACGCGGAAAGGAGGAACGTAACAGTTGGCAATTAGCAGCATGTTTGGTGAGTTTTTTCATAATGTAGATGCTAAAGGCAGACTTAGCGTTCCGGCCAAATTCCGTGATATCCTAGGTACCACTGTTGTTATTGCACAAGGACCTGAGAGGTGTCTTCGCCTTTACTCACTTGAAGGCTGGGAACAGTTTATTGAAGAACTCAGTCAGAAGATAAAAACAAGTACACCTGAAGGACGTAAGCTCTACAGAAGAATCACAGCTAAGTCAAGCGTTTGTGATATTGATTCTCAGGGAAGAATCATAGTTACTCCAAACCTGAGAGAATATGCAGGAATCACCAAGGAAGTAGTTGTTATCGGAAATGGTAATAAAGCCGAGATCTGGAACAGAGAAAAATATGATGAAGAGTTTGGTGATGATGTAGATGACGTATCATTCGAAGAGATGGTTGCTGAGTATGATGTAAATATCTAATGCATCATAACTAATTAATGAGTGAATATTAGAAGTTTGCTCAGACATGATTAGATTAGTTAATTAGTAAGGAGTGTCCGATAAATGGATTTTAACCATGTTCCAATAATGCTGCCACAGGTGCTGGAAGGTCTGAATATAAAACCTGATGGTATATATGTGGATGGTACGCTTGGTGGAGCAGGACATTCAAGTGAGATAGTCAAGAGGCTATCTGAAAATGGAAAACTGGTCGGCTTCGATCAGGACATGGATGCTATTCATGCAGCATCCGAAAGACTTAAAAGTTATAAAAATGCGATTTTGATTCATAGCAATTATGTGAATATGAAATCAGCGCTTCATGAGAAAGCAATCGATAAGGTTGATGGGATTCTTCTAGACCTGGGGGTTTCATCATACCAGCTCGATAATAAGGACAGAGGATTTTCCTATAGAGAGGATGCTCCACTGGATATGAGGATGGATCAGTCCTCAGATTATACAGCTCAGGATATTATAAATGATTATTCTGAAAATGAACTAAGACATATAATCAGCGCCTATGGCGAAGAAAAATTCGCTGGCAGGATTGCTGCAAATATAGTTAAAAGCCGTGAGAAGAAAAGAATTGAAACAACCTTTGAATTAAATGAGATTATCAAAGCTTCAATTCCGGCGGCGGCAAGAAGACAGGGTGGAAATCCCTGTAAGAAAACATATCAGGCTATCAGGATTGAGCTGAATAAAGAACTTTCAGTTTTAGAGCAGTCGCTTTCGGATATGATAGATATTCTGAATCCAGAAGGAAGACTGTGCATAATAACATTTCACTCACTGGAAGACAGATTAGTGAAAAATGCTTTTAAGGAAGCTGAAAATCCATGCATATGTCCACCACAGTTTCCGGTTTGCACCTGTGGAAGAAAACCAAAGGGCAGAATAATTACGAGGAAGCCTATAGTGGCAGATGAAGAGGAGCTTGAAATAAATCCAAGAAGCAGTAGTGCTAAGCTTCGGATTTTTGAAAAAAATATAGAGTAATCAGAGTTTAGTACATAAAATAAACAGATAGGGGAACAGGTATGGCATCATTTAGAGCAAGTGATCTATATTACACTGAAGGAAGTGTAGTAAGAAAAAGAGAATGGATCGAGCCAGAGCGTGAATATGAAGAACGCAAGGCTCGTAAGAAGAAATCAAGAACATATAAGAAGGCTGCTCGTCAGGCACAGAATTCAAAGGGTTTCGAC
>JAILEL010000394.1 GCA_024687845.1 Eubacterium sp. | reverse complement strand
TAATAAATATAACATAGCTGACTACATCGAGAACTCAATAATAAATAACATATCATCTTCTTTTAAAGACCAGCCAGAGGAACAGATAAAAGCATCTGTCTATCAGATAATTTATGATTGCATTTGCAAGAGTTACAATCTAGGATACCCTCACGTATATAATCATCAAAATAGAAATCAGGAATTATCTGCAGAGGAGTTCCTGGAGATGTTTGGCGTGAATCCAGCCTTAAGGATAGACCAACAGGCGTTTAGTTTAGTCGCAAGCGCGCTTGAAGACATTGAGGTAATAATAAAGATTCCAGATTTACGAATAGGGAAAAACTATCGAACTTACCTAACCAACCAGACACTATCTGCTCTCTTTATAAAAGAGATTTATCATCTTGATGAGCTCGCGTTGACTGAATACGGAAAGCTATTCGAAGCATCAGTGGTGTGTAACTTTTACAAAAGAATGCCCTCATCTTATAGGATGTATTATCTTGAAGGCAGAAAACAGGGCATTGACTATGAGATAGATTTTATTTTAAGATATGAGGAGAGCCACGAGCACTGTGCATATTTGTTTGAATGCAAGCATAGTGGAAATAATGACTATCACATAAGTCAAGGAGCAAGTTTGGTAAAAGAATTGATTCCTACCATGTTAGGTGATTACGATGTAGTGGGTCGCTATGTTATTTATCTGGGAAATCCAAAAGTGGAAACAATAAATAACTATCAGGTCTACTACACAAATGATTGGGCTGTGGCGGATAGTTTTGAGAGTTTCCAGCAAAAGCTGTCTTGTTTAGACAATGCGGAAGCATCTGATGAGCTTTTTAGTCTCATTAGTAAAGGAAAGATGTGAACGAAATAAAGGAGGGCATGCAGAATGGCTGAAAGATACCCTTTCAAAAGAAACGCCTTTTATGAATTGGTGGAACTACTAAAAACAAGCAAGGTGATATTTCTTACCGGCCCACGAAAATCGGGGAAAACAGTATGTCTCAAACAGCTAGAGGATGGCGATTCAGAGCATTACCAATACATTGACTTTAAGAGAATGAATAGTCTAGCACAGAAGGAACTGATAGATAGATTATGTCATTCAATGGAGACAGATATTGCTACAGTTTACCTACTTGATGAATTTACATATTTGTTTCAACCCGATATCATTTTGGAGGTTATAGCCGATTCATTCAATGATAATCCACAGACTAAAATAAAAGTCGTTATCTCAGGGAGTCAATCATATGCGCTTTCATATTGGGCGAAATCGTCATTTTGTGGAAACGCAAGATTTCTAAATATTGATTTCCTTACCTTCAACGAGTGGGTCAGATTCAATGGAAAAGACAAACCCTCCGAAGACCTTTTTACTAGTTTTTGTCAGAATATGAGATCCTTTTATAAAGACTTTACCAGTGTGCCTGGCTATATAGAGAGCACACTACATGAAACCGTAATATCAAATACAAATGCAGCGAATCTAATTCTTAAGAATGATGTTGATACTCTGTCAGCCGACAGTATTTTAGATATTTTATATGCTTCACTATTTTCGGGGCATAACCATCCGTCTTATCAATCCTTCTTTGATAAGACAAGATTTCATAAACTTCTGATACATTATTTCAAAGAGGAGTATAAGATTTCCGGGGATGATGTTTTAAAAAGAATCGAACAGATTCTGAGTGAACGATACCGAAACTACCAGAGCATGGGTGTTCATGAATATGAACAAGGGTTATTACTCCTATTACATTCAGGTTTAATAACTCTAACATATGAGTGTGACAAAAAGTTAGACAGAGATATATTCCAGGATCTTATTCACGGAAGGTTTAGAGAAGCTATTACTACACTTGAGGGGTCTGATAAACAGGTAACAAAGGATATGATTAATAGATATGTAAATATTAGTATCAGATATCCCATGTTCTATCTGGATTTAGTAGAGTATGCTCTTGGAAGAAAACCAGAAAATCTGCCACATGAGTTGCTTGGTAGTATGTTTGAGTGTTACACACGAGGATACTTGCCAAAGAGCCATAATATTATTTATAGAGATATGAATAACAATGAGGTAGATTACGTGAATTTCTCAAAGGAATTTGCTATAGAACTAACTATTGCTGACAAGGCAGCTAATATCGTGCACTTTAGCGCATTAAGTTCTATAGATGATCTAGCTAATTACAAATTTCTCTTAACCACACGAAGCAGAATGCAATATAATGATGAGTCTAATATAGTATGGATTCAGTTCTATGAGTTTATTTACCGCCTAACAAAGGGGGAAAGTGTTGATCATATCTATGATGAAGCTATCAAAAGTATAAAGAGACATTCTGAACTCCCAACTGCATCAATACCCTATGCGGATAATGAAAGCAATACAGGATGCGTAGATGAGAATCCGGATGAACTCACAGAACAAGCATGCACTACACATACTGGCTGTGATAAGATGAATATTTAGTCACTGGAAGGTAAAACCCCTCACTTCCAACACCACCAAAACATAGAGGAGGTATGATAAATGAGTCTGTCAGTCTACAACTGCAAAAATGATATTCCGGAGAATGTACAGTATGTTGATAATAACAATTTATTTTTCAACGTACACACTGATATACCAGATTCTGAGCTGTCCAGGGAGATCTTGAAGAATATTGAAATGGCTGAATACGCGGGACCAAAGAAGTTTAAAGGGCGTACAAAAGAGTTTGGTGAAATTTATAAGGAATATCTTTCCACTGGAACCAAAACACTATTTAATATTATTTCATATCCAGATAAATGTTTTGATCTTGTAGAGTGTGGAACCAACGCATTAGATTTTGTAGCAAAAATACATGATGGTCATGTGTTTTGGAAAAATATCATAGCATTTCCAGAAGATGACGAAAGCTGTGATATAAACTTCAAGGAAAAGCACTATGAAAATATTATTGACTTTCTCAACTCTGCGAGGTACGATGATGAATATTGACTTTAATTACAGCGGCATACAAGTAAAAGCTGTTTTTTCAGATAATATCAATATGTTATCTGCTATGTCAGGCACAGGTAAATCTTTTCTTTTCTTAATAATACAACATTATGCTAAAGAAAACGGACTAGCATGCAGATTATTTGACTACAAAACTGACAATTCAGAGCAACATATATTAACTGAATGTAGCAATGCCGATATTTTAATCTTTGATAATGCCGATTTATACATATCCAAAGACCTTTTAGGTAAGTTGAAAACTAGGTGTAAATGCATTTTGATAAGTTTGAAGGATCTTTCAAAAATAGAATTTGGCTCTGTTGGTTTATATAGTATTCTCTATTCGGGTAACAAAATGGAGGTAAACAGAGTTGAGTAAAGCCGAGTATTTAAGTATTATAAATTAAGGAGGTATGTTAATGCCTAGTGGACATATGGATGGGGCAGCTAATGTAGATGTCTTTGATTCACCAAATCGAATCACAAAGGCAGATCACATAAAGATTC
>JAILEL010000392.1 GCA_024687845.1 Eubacterium sp. | reverse complement strand
AATGGTCCGTCTTCTGTTTTTATCCCACAACATCTTCCGAATGTATATGCTGGGATTTCTGTCAATTCTTTATTCAACTTTAATTCTGTAATCGAAGCACAATCATAAAATGCAAAGCTTCCGAACTCAGTAACATTTTCGAGAGATGAAATGGTCATGTTATCCTGTCCAGAGAATGCCGCTTTTCCTATACTTGTTACTGTTGCCGGTAAAATTACACTTGTTATTCCTTCTCCGCCTGAATTACTATATGGTGCTGAATAATATGTTGCAAATGCATAATCTCCTATATGTGTTATTCCTTCTTCAAATATTACCTCCTTCAGATTTCCATAATTTATACTTGGATATTCTAAACTATAATCCCAATAATATTTTTTATCATAAGATCCCATAGAAGAATTATACATTTCCCTGTCTGGCATCTTCCCAGTTTTTCCCTTTGTATATGTTATTCTCTTTATTCTTAAACAACCTGCAAATGTTGAAGCATCACTTCCTGAATAATAAGAAGAATTCGTACTATGTCCATCATATTCTATATCAACCGGAATAGTTATTTCTGTTATATTGTCACATTCACAAAATGCTCCACTTCCCATTACTTTTACACTTTCTGGTATTATTAATGGTCCGTCTTCTGTTTTTATCCCACAACATCTTCCGAATGTATATGCTGGGATTTCTGTCAATTCTTTATTCAACTTTAATTCTGTAATCGAAGCACAATCATAAAATGCAAAGCTTCCGAACTCAGTTACATTCTCAAGAGATGAGATCGTCATATCGTGTTGTCCATAGAAAGTATAACTTCCTATACTTGTTACTGTCGCAGGAAGAATAACGCTTGTTATATGTTCACTCGGAAATACTACTGATATATCAAAAGCATGATCTCCAATATGCGTTACTCCCTCTTCAAATATTACCTCCTTTAGAGTATTATTTTCTATATTTTGAAATTCTAAACAATCTAGCTTAAAATATTTACCAGAATTATCGTTATTACCATCCACTCTGTCCGGCATTATTCCAGTTTCACCCTTTGTATATGTTATTTTCTTAACTGAGGAACAGCCTTGAAAGGAGGGAATCTTACCTATTTCTTCAGATCTTACTGTATTGTATTCGACATCTACAGGAATGGTAATACTTTCAATTCCAGTACATCCAGCAAATGCCCCACTTCCTATTGTCCTTATATTATCTGGAATTGTAAGATTCTTAATAAGAGTATTATCTTTAAATGCATTATCTCCAATTTCAATGATTTTTTTACCAAATAAGTTGGACGGAATAGTAACACTCTCCTTAATTCCATTATACTTTGTAATTTTCACTCCACCGCTTATATTTTCAAAAACATATTCTTCGACGTCATCCGCTTTTACTCTCTGAAAAGAAAGAATTGCAAATATAAGGCCAAGTAATAAAACCGAACATATTAACAGAGTTTTTTTCTTATTCATAACTACCTCCAACAAATCAACAATGATTTACAGCTTATTTTATAATGACTGATTTTGGTGCCTTTGCTTTATTTATCATCGTTTTATATTTTTGTTTTTTCTTTTTCGGAACTTTTATTGTTGCTTTTTTGTTTATTCCCTTAAAAGCATTTGTACCTATCTTTGATAATTTATTGCTTCTAATATTAATACTTTTCAGATTTGTACATCCCTTAAATGCGTTCGCTCCAATGGATGTTACATTTTCTTCAATTATCGCAGATTTTAATTTAGTACAACCCTTAAATGCATTCTTATTCAAAGCTGTTACTTTGAATCTTACTCCACCTATTTTTACAGTCTTTGGAGTTGACATCTTTGTACAGTTACGATTATAAGGTGCAAGATAAGTCACATTTCCTCCGGTGACTTTTCCATTTTTCTTTGTTACCTTAGTAATCTTAAACTTTCCGCCAGATTTTTTGTCTGCAACAGTAAGGTTCTTTTTCAGCTGGATGCCACTTACCCTACTCATCACATAGAAATCCTCTCCCGAAACATCTGTGAGAATGGTTCCATCAGGTGAGATTGTTCCAACTCCGGAAATCTTTTTCGCATTCTTTGCATTTAAGACCGCCTCATTAAGATCTTCCACAGCAAGCTTTACCCTATCAATAGCATCCTGTTTTTCCTGATCTGAAGCAGTTTCCTGAACGCTATTCAACGCAACTATTGCATCCTCAAGATTCTGTTTTTTCAAAGCTATAGCCTTTTTATAAGAATCAAAGGATTTGTCAGAGCTGTCAATAGAATTGTATTTTGTCTCAATTTCATCCACAGCCTTAATTGCATTTTCTCCATCTGCTTTAGCTTTTGAAGATTCTTCCTTTAGCTTAAGCTCAGTTATACTTTTTTCTTTTTCTTCTTTATTTCCAGAAATATTCTCATCTGTTTTTAGTTTGTCGATACTTTCTTCCCTTGTTTTTCCACAAACTGAACATGTAAATAGTTTTATTCCGGCAGATTCAGTAGTTGCTTCTTTTGTCACTATTCCATCATCCCACGAATGACCTTTTGCAGGAACAACTTCCGGTTCTTCTAAATATTCATCGCATACAGAACATTTAGCGCCAGCTGTGCTTCCGGGTTCTTCACAGGTTGCTTCAACAGCAGGAACTATTATTACTGTAAATTCCTTAGCTTCAATTACCTTTCCTTTTTCAATTTTTTCACATCTGTTACATTTTTTATCTGCTTCTTTTCCAGTTTTCTTACAAGTTGGTTCTATTGCAGTATTTTCAATATCTACATAATCATGTCCCAATGCCGGAACTACACTTCGATATTGCGTAATCTTTTTACATACAGTACATTTCTTTCCTTCAGTCCAACCTGTATCTTCGCAGGTTGCTTCGACAGCAGGTATTGTTTCTTCTGTGTGTCCAGTTGCTTCTATTGTTTTTCCAGGAATTACATCTCCACATTTAGAACATATCTGATCAGCTTCTTTTCCTGTCTTTTCACACTTAGGTGCTACTGCTGTAGTACTATCTATCTCATAATTATGTTCAAGTGCTGCTACTTCTTCTGGCGCTTCTAATATCTCTCCACATACGGAACATTTCTTTCCTGCAGTTGAACCTGCTACTCCACATTTAGGAGCTACCGCCGGTATCTCCTCCTCTGTATGTGCTACGGTGCCCAGAGTTGCACCTGGTATTACATCTCCACATCTTGTACATACCTGATCTGCTTCTTTTCCTGTCTTTGTACAAGTCGGTGTCACTGCTGTACTGCTATCTTCTTTATGATCATGTCCAAGCGCAGCAACCTCACTACCTTCTGTAAGAATAATACCGCAGATAGAGCATATCTCTTCACCCTTATAGCCTTTCTCAGTACATGTAGGTTCAACTTCATTTGCTTTTTCCGCTATATGAGTATGAGGAACTACAGGGATCTCAAGCTCTGAACAATAATCATTATAAGTTGCCTTTATAGTAACTTTATCTGAAG
>JAILEL010000390.1 GCA_024687845.1 Eubacterium sp. | reverse complement strand
AATATTCGTAGTGTAATAGTATTTGGCAAAATAGAAATCATAGACGATATGGAAAAAATACTTAATATATCACGATTGCTAAGTTATAAGTTTACTAAGGATGAAAAATATATAGAACATGAAATTGTCAATGCAGGTCCGAGAACATTTATGTTTGCACTTGTGCCTGAATATATGACCGGGAAAAAAGTGAAAGAAGCTTAGATAGGATTATTACAGTTTTTCGATTTATGAAAAAATTATTTATGGGAAAATGAGTCATTCAATAAATTATTTGTAAATTTAGGGGTTATAGACGAGAGTTATGATGTAGGCCTTACATCTATTATAGATAAAGAAAGTGATGGATACTATCAGGCTTTTGAAGGATATATATTTGTATGTGGAAAGAATAACATAAATAATGGTAACAATCCGTATATAGGTTTAATAGTAATGGAGTGAAAATTTATGAGTGATATTAAGTACGATTTTAATAAGTACATAGATCGGAGAGAAACTGACAGTTTAAAGTGGGACAAGGTTAAAGGAATGCTTCCGATGTGGGTTGCCGATATGGATATTGAAACATTTCCAGGTATAAAGGAAGCAATAATAAGGCGTGCTGAGCATGGAATATATGGCTATACCATACTTAGTGAATCCTGGTTTGAATCATATATATACTGGTGGAAAGATAGACATTCATTTGAAATTCGAAAAAACTGGTTATGGTTTGTAAGTGGAGTTATCCCTGCCATGAGTTCAGCTATCAGGCGACTGTCCGGTGAAGGTGATAATATAGTCATACAGACGCCAGTATATCCGGCTTTCTTTGGGATTATAAAAAGAAATAAGAGAAATGTGATCGAAAATAAACTTATCTATGATAAGACTACCGGTAGTTATTCTATCGATTGGGAAAATCTTGAAGAAAGCCTTAAAATACCTAAGACAAGTATTATGATTCTATGTAATCCACAGAATCCATCAGGAAATATCTGGGATAAAGAAACACTTGGTCGAATTGCAGCGCTTTGTAAGGAATGCAATGTGACTGTATTAGCTGATGAGATTCACTGCGATATAGTTGCTCCGGGAAGAGAGTATATACCATTTGCTTCAGTTTCTGAGGTAGCCAAAGATATATCTGCGACATTTGTATCGCCTACGAAGTCATTTAATATTGCAGGACTACAGACAGCTGCGGTATTTATTCCTAATCCGGGTCTTAGACGGGTAATTACGGAGGGAATTGCTATAGATAGTAATGAAGAGGGCAACTACTTTGCTATGGAAGCAGTGAAGGCGGCTTATACTGAAGAAGGTGGCATATGGCTGGATCAGTTAAGAGAACACATATGGAATAACAGACGTATTGCAGAAGAATTTATTGAGGAGAATATTCCACAGCTAAAAACAGTTCCTTCAAATGGTTCATATCTTATGTGGGTGGATTGCTCAGATGTTATAACCGGAAGCGATGACTTTGCAGACCATCTGGAAAAGACTGTTGAGCTTATGGTGAATTCCGGAAAAGCATTTGGTGGAAATGGCGATACATTTGTGCGAATTAATCTTGCGTGTCCGGTAAAACAGCTAAGAGATGCGTTAGAGAGACTGCATACAGGAGTTAAGACTTATATTACCTGTAAAGAATGCAGAGCAGATGACAGCAAGTAATTATCATAGCAGGATTATCTTTAGTTTTTTTAATGCACATCTGAAGAAGAACTATGTAAAAGTTTATTACAGGATAACGCACTAACGTTTTGTTGGTTTGAAAGTTGTATGGAAAAAATTTGCGCTGATGATGGAGAAAAACATGTTATATGGTGCATTATTTGGAGATGTTATCGGATCTCTCAGAGAAATTCATAATGAAAAGACGGAAGATATTGAACTTTTTCCAAACGGAAGTCATTTTACAGATGATTCAGTTATGACTATTGCAATCGCAGATAAACTTATTCATGATAATGAGTCATCTATAGGTAATAAGAAAGCTTATGCAATGTGGTATAAACAGTACTATAACAGATTTCCTCATGTCGGCTATGGTCAGATGTTTTCTTCTTGGGCGAATGAGAATACTCTTTTGATTCAGAGAAGTTATGGAAATGGTTGTGCTATGAGAGTTACGGCTCTTGGGTATGCATGTGATGATGGTGTATATGTAGTTCCGTTAAGTTGTTTAAAAGCTTGATTTTATTGGGGAAAATGATTTGAAACGAGGATAATAATGAAAGAAAACGATTACAAAGTATTAATGGTTGATGATGATGAGCTTATTGCTCGTTCCACATCAAAGTATTTTAATTTTGTTGGGGTTAAAACAACCTATGTAACTACATATGAGGATGCCGTAGAGTTTTTGGATAAAAATTCAGTATCTCTGCTTCTTTTGGATATTAATCTGGGGGATAAATCCGGTTTTGATCTCTGTACGGAGATTAGAGAGAAGTATGATATGCCAATTCTTTTTATCAGTGCAAGAACAAGTGATGATGATGTACTTATTGCACTTAATATTGGTGGTGATGATTACATAACGAAGCCATTTACAACGAATATTCTTCTTGCCAAGGTTAAAGCGGTTCTTGCAAGATATGAGAAGGCAAAGGAAAATGCCAGGCTTGTAGCCGAGTCATTTCAAAAAG
>JAILEL010000365.1 GCA_024687845.1 Eubacterium sp. | reverse complement strand
AGGAATATGATCTGCATCATATCCGAATTTGCAAATGGTTCGACAATATTTTTAGGCACAATGTTGACAAGAGTGTCCACAAGAGATATACCAAGGCCGCTCCCGGGATCTGTCACCTTATCTGCGGTATCCGGAATAACGGCTGCCAGACCCGGATCCCCGATCGGAAAAACAGTGTATGTCAGAAAACCAATCACAATAGCGAGCATGGAAGTCAGAAGATAGATTCCGACCACTCGCATCGCAATCTTACCAAGTGCTTTCAGATTCCCGAAATCAGCGATACTTGATGCGATCGAACAGAATACAAGCGGTCCTACGATCATCTTTAGGGCATTCATAAATATTGAATATACAGGAACAAAGATTTTGTTGATGATAGTATCCGATATTGACTTAGGCACAAATAATTGAAGAAAAAGTCCAGTAAGTATTCCGAGAAGTGCCATTCCCAGAGTAAGAAGAATAGCGGTATATGAGGAACGGTGTACACGCAGGGTTGCCTTGTTAACCCCCTTACTGTTACGAATGGAAAAATAATCCGAAAAGACCTTACTAAACATCTGATGGATCACATCGTTTGCTTCCTCGTCCCAGGAATCATCTGTTTCAAACATCAGGCAGTTCTCGATATCCTCTGCACTGAATGCCTTTCCTTTGGAACTGAAATATAACCTGTATTCTCCAAGAAAGCTTCCTGCCGAAATGGTGATCCCCGCATCCTCATCCGCATTTCGGATCATTGCGCGAATTATTTCTTCTGCCGCTAATTTGGAACGAACAATATTTTTTTTCTGTATTTTACGTCCGGAAAAAACCTGATCCAGAAACTCAATGGCCCTGGGTATTTCAGATATATCCCTTTTTAATTCAATCTGTACCATATGATCAAAGCTGTCCTTTCGACACCGTAAAGCGGGAGCTCCTGCCCATCCTTTACATAGTTTTTCATTATAAGTATATATCCTCATTATCCAACATCTTATAATAATTCATCTCAGCATTTAATGAGCTCTACTCAGACTTCCATATTTCAGAACCGCATCTTGAACATACATACTTATATAATTTAAAATCCCATAATAAATGAGTCTCAGTTTTGCTTTCTCCGGTATTTACATAATCATGCCCCTGTTGAACACAAGTTTCGTATGGATTAGGTACGCCACCCCGACCACCCGAGATTTCATTCAGGTCATCCTCTGTAAGTTCCCGTGTTTCTTTCCTGATATCACCATTCTGATCATCAAAATCTTTTTCATTATCCATACCATATCCTCCAAATTTTTAGAAGGTGATTAATCTATAAGTCATATATATTATACGTATCAAAGTTAAAAAAGTGTAATGATTTTAAAAAAATAAATCGTTTAAGCGCTCCGATATAGTATTAACAAGAATTTCGCCTAGCCAATCCTATCTCTCATAATCATCAACATCCACAATTTCATTCCTGCCTATTTTCCTGGTTGCTGCCAAACCCAAAAGTGAAACTATAACATCATCGATCGGCAACCCCGGCATAGCATCTATCGGTGATATCCAATACATTATTATAAAGGCTATTATCATTCCCATAATCAAATTCTTCATAGTGCAATTCCTCCTTTTTTACATGATTCGGTATTCTGTTTTTCCGATCCGTGATCAATTACGGAAGTATCTTTAAGTCCATGCCTTTTCACTACATTCTTATGTTGCTTCATTTCTTCGAGTAATAAGCATCTCCTGATCCTTTCCTGTACATCCATATTGGGTACCTCGCTTTACTCTTTTGATGCTTTGATTATATGATCAAAAAGGCGCCGGATATACATCCGCATCTGTGAATTAACACCCCCTAATTCTCCATAAAGGTGGAAAAAGCCTGTAACCGGTTTTCATCGATTACAGGCTTTATCGTCTAAATACCCCTAAGTGGTTACATCATTTGGGTAAGAATTTATTATTTATCATTAGTAAACCACTTTTCCGCATCGTCTCTGAAGGCATCAAAAGATTCCTTATCTGTATAGAACATATGCCCGGCAGGATAATAGGTGAATATGGGAGAATTCTGAAAATCATCCCCATATGCATGGCTGAATATCCATTCCTGCCCGTAAAACGGAGTTGCCCCGTCATAATATCCGCTTATGACCCATACCCTGAGAAATCTGTTATGTGACAGGATATATTCGATATCAGCCTCTTGTGAAACATAACCCTGATCCATAATATCATGTACCCCAAACTTCCACTGAGATAATACTTCATCCGATAATATATTATAAGGTCTGTCTGTCTCAAATCCCAATTCTTCCGTTATATATTTTACAATCGAATTTCCAACCAATATACTGTAATCAGTTAAGGAAGGATCCCCTTCTCCATAACCCACGATACGTCCGTCCATCCTTCCGATCACTTTTTTCTGGTCTTTGAATAATTCGGAGAAAAAATCATCATTCGTGATTCTCAGATCAGACTCCAACACATAATCTTCAGGCAGTCCAATATATCCGGAAATCTTTTTTGCAAGCTCCTCTTTTTCCTGTTTTGTAAGCCGATTACCCATAAACAGCGCCGAAACATATTCCGATGAGACAAAATCACGTACTTCGTCCAAATAATCCTTTAACTCCATATCCAGATATTCCTTGGAAATAGCTTTATGATACCATGCATCTGCAGCCATTGTGGGAAGGAAAAGCGCATAGGGAAGATCATTACCCGACGTGTACAAAACCGAAGAATAATCGTTAACACTTCCAATAAGGATCAACCCGTTAATGTCTGTCATATACTTACCGGAAAGGTATTCACATACTCCAACCGCGCGTATTGTCCCATAAGATTCCCCAATTATGTACTTTTCCGATCCCCATCTTTTATATCGATTCAAATACAGTCTGATAAAATCACCTACAGAATATACATCGTTATCGGAATCATAAAAAGTCTCCTCCATAGCCGGATCAAGGGCTCGTGAATAACCTGTCCCCACAGGATCTATGAAAACAAGATCCGTGAACTCCAGGATCGAATTATCGTTATCGACGATCTTTGACGGAAGTGATACTGCATTTCCCACATCATCAAGCTCAACCCTTTTCGGGCCCAAACAAATCAAATGAAGACCAACGCTTGCACTTCCCGGACCTCCGTTAAAAGCAAATGAAATCGGCCGTTCACTCTTATCCTCTACACCGTCAAGCGTATAAGCCGTATAAAAAAACTCACATTCCGTACCACAGGTTTCAACGACCATCGTTCCCGTATCTGCGGTATACGAAAGATTCTTTCCGTTTATTACGGCCGTGTGTTTTGTGGTAACAATATTATCCTGTGCTCCGGTAGATGCCCCCTGTAACGATTCCTCCGACTCTGCCGGCAGATTTTCCTCCGAAAGACTCCCGTCATTGTCAGATGTTGCCTCCACCGCCGATCCTTCCTCCGGCGCAGCATAAACCAACAAGGGACTTGCAGTAAACAATAATCCCGCGACCAATATCAATGCGATTCCTTTTTTCATAGCTGCTCTCTGTTCTCCTTTATAATTTTTTCTTTACAAATATTTTTCCCAAAAATAATCTGAGCATAATAGCATATAATATATTATTATAATCCGTTTTATGCTTTATCGTCAAATCACGATACTTTTTCTCCATACAGGTGGAAAAGGCTTCCGTTTTTGGTATAATATCATATGAAGAAATCATTATTGTATCGGGAGCAGACATGGGAAAAAAATCGATCAAAGAAAACAAAAGCATCTATCAGCAGGCACGCGAAGAAGCCAATAAGACAAGAGCAGACGTGGAT
>JAILEL010000248.1 GCA_024687845.1 Eubacterium sp. | reverse complement strand
GATGTCAAAATGGGACGGCACAGTTACTATTCACGGTTTATGAGATATAATTGAAAAACAACTGCTTGCAGTTTGTTTTTTATATTATATCTCATAATACCTGCGAAGCAGGAACTCAAAAAACACGATTCAGTGCTGCGTAAGCAGCAATAGAACATCGCATATAAGCTTATTTATGCTTGCATAAGAATAAGCTTTATGCGATGTGGACTTAAGAATGCTTTTTGAGTTAACTGTGAATAGTAACATAGTAACAGAGTACGTTTTTATTTATAGTTGTAAAAAAACATAGAAAATGATAAAATTAATTCATCTGCGGTTATTTGCTGCTTTTTGAGTTAACCGTGAATAGTAACAGTTTGAGATGTTCTAGCGAAACTATATAAGCTGAGGGAAATATGTAAAAAGAAGGAGTGTAAAGATGGCACAGAAAATATCATTTAATTTTGACAACACAAAGTTTATGGCAAGCGATGCTGAGATCGAGGCAATCAAGCCAAGAATCCAGGATGCAAAGAAGGTTCTTACAGAGAAGACAGGCGAAGGAAATGATTTCCTTGGATGGATTGATCTTCCAGTTGACTATGATAAGGAAGAGTTTGCACGTATTAAGAAGGCTGCTGAGAAGATTCAGAGCGATTCAGAAGTATTCCTTGTTATCGGTATCGGTGGTTCATATCTTGGAGCAAGAGCTGCAATCGAAGCTCTGAGACATGGCTTCTATAATTCAGTTTCAAAAGAAATCAGAAAAACACCTGAGATTTACTATTGTGGAAACAACCTCAGCTCAACATACATTTCACAGCTTATCGAGGTTATCGGTGACAGAGATTTCTCTGTAAATGTTATTTCTAAGTCAGGTACTACAACTGAGTGCTCAGTTGCATTCAGACTTTTCAAGGAAATGCTTGAAAAGAAGTATGGCAGAGAGGAAGCTGCAAAGAGAATCTATGCTACAACAGATAAGGCTCGTGGAGCTCTCAAGACTCTTGCAGATGCTGAAGGATATGAGACATATGTTGTACCTGATGATGTAGGTGGAAGATTCTCAGTTCTTACAGCAGTTGGTCTTCTTCCAATCGCAGTAAGTGGTGCTGACATTGATAAGCTTATGGAAGGTGCTGCAAATGCACGTGAGTATTGTCTTTCAAAGGACTTCGATGACAGTGATGTTATGAAATACGCTGCAGTAAGAAATGTTCTTTATGAGAAGGGCCTTGGAATGGAAATTCTTGGTAACTTTGAGCCAGCTCTTCATTATATTACAGAGTGGTGGAAGCAGCTCTACGGAGAAAGTGAAGGAAAGGATGGCAAGGGTATCTTCCCTGCAGGTGTTGATTTTACTACAGACCTTCATTCACTCGGTCAGTTTATTCAGGAAGGTACAAAGAATCATTTCGAAACATTTATCAATGTTAAGAATCCAAAGCTCGAGGTTGTTATGCAGGAAGAAGAGACAAACCTTGACGGTCTTAATTATCTTGCAGGTAAGACAGTTGATTTCATCAACAAATGTGCTATGAATGGAACAATCCTTGCTCATGTTGATGGTGGTGTTCCTAATATCCGTATAGATATGGAAGGCATTGATGAGCTTAGCATCGGTGAACTCTTCTACAAGTTTGAGTTTGCATGTGGAGTAAGTGGTTATACTCTTGGTGTTAATCCATTTAACCAGCCAGGTGTTGAGAGCTACAAGAAGAACATGTTTGCTCTGCTTGGTAAGCCTGGATTCGAAGAAATGACCAAGGAACTTCGTGCAAGACTTGATCAGTAAGTATTAAAAAGTTTACATATTTATATAGTGTTAAAAGGTACTTTTGGCACCCACATCATAATATGACATAATACCAGATGCTCCAGCTTAAGTTTATCAGCTGGAGCATTGATGTATGTTACTAAGGATATCAGGGTTTTATGACTTTGCGCCCTCCCAGATGTAAGATATTAAGGAGAATTTATGAAAAGAAAGATTTGGATAAGGATAGTATCTCTGTTATTAGTTCTTGTAATGGTTGCTCCATTTACTGTAATTGATAGTAATGCAGCGTCCCAGACCTCTAAGAGCAGTAGTAAGATTACTCAGAGAAGTGGTGTAACACTTTATGAGGCTGACGAAATAGAAAGTCCGAAATATGAGGTTACATTTGATGCCAATAAAAAGAATGGTGGAAATACAGATTCTATTGAAGGATCAGTTGCAAAAAATACTGCGAGAAATACTGTTAAGCAGCGAGACTGGTATTCCTTTGGTGCGAAGTATGCTTATAACAGACTTCCAGCAAAACAAAAAAAGATATATCAGGAAATGTATTCTTATTGTATGTACATTTTAACAACTACAGATACTTATGCTGATATCGAAACCAATTATAGGATTTCAAGATTTGTGGTTAATGGTTATGAATATTTTAAATATCTTTCGAAGCCATTTGAATGTGGAAAAAATGGAATAAGTAAACAGAATGCAATGAATATCTTTCTGGTATTCCTTTATGAAAATCCACAGTTTTATTTTATCGATGCTACATGTGTTTATCTGAATGGTAAGTTCTACATCGGATTCTATGAGAAGTTTAAGAACAGCCAGGTAAGGGCAAGAACCACAAATGCAATCTTTGATAAGGTTAACAGACTATCGAAAAAAATTCTTGCGATGCCAACTGAAGCCCAGAAAGCTAGGAAGGCAGAAGAGATAGTAATGGAAATGAATAAGTACTGTGCTTCCAAGTCTATTCCAAATGCACATTATGATGAAGACTACGATCAGTCGATATATAGTTCCTTTATGATGGGGTATTCAATATGTGCAGGATATGCAAAAGCAGTTCAGGTGCTGCTCAGAAAAAGTGGTATGAAGGCTATGATAGTTACAAGTTCTGATCATGGATGGAACCTTGTGAATATAGACGGACACTGGTACAATCTTGATGCTACCTGGGATGATAATGATAATGGTGGAGCTTTCAGAACTGATTATTATCTTAAGTCAGATGATACAGTACTTCGGCTTGACTATGCTCATCACGTAAGAGAAGATGTATGGGGAAGAGCTCCTAAGTGTTTTGTGGATTATGGTCAGAAATGGCCATCTCAGGATGCTGACAGCAACAAAGCAGCTGACTATGTAGATAAGATATCTCCAAAGATTAAGAAAAACCAGTTATCAAAGGTTTATACACCAGCACTTGTTAAGGTTAAACCTAAGATTGTAATCTCAAAGAAGAGCTATAAATATACAGGAAAGCCTGTAAAACCTAAGGTAACAGTAAAGGTTAACGGACATAAGTTACTTGCTTCTGAATATACTGTAAAGTATTCAAAGGGATGTAAAGCCCGTGGTAAGTATAAAATATTTGTATCACTTAAAAAATCAAGTGGATACAAGGGCAGCAATTCAATTACATATAAAGTTAAGTAATTGGGTAAACGATTAAATAAAAGGTTTTGGGTGTATTATTAAAATGTCAGAACAGAGATTCGAATTTATAGCACCCTGTCATTTTGGTATTGAAGCTGTTTTGAAAAAAGAAATCCAGCAGCTGGGATATGACATTGTAGAGGTAGATGATGGAAGAGTAACCTTCGCGGGACCTATCGAAGCAATGGCAAGAGCAAATATCAACATTCGTACAAGTGAAAGAATTCTTTTAAAATGTGGTAGCTTCCGGGCTACCACATTTGATGAATTGTATGAAGGTATTAAGCATATCCCCTGGGCAAGGATCATTCCAAGAGATGGAAGGTTCTGGGTGACCAAGGTTTCTACCAGCAAATCAAAGCTCTTCAGTCAGACAGCGGTTCAATCTATTGCAAAAAAGGCGATGGTGGAAAGTATGTCGGGAACATACCATCTGAACAATTTTAGTGAGGATGGTGATGAGTACCCGGTTCGTATTTTTATAAAGAAAGATATAGTTTCAGTTGGCCTGGATACGACAGGTGTTTCGCTTCATAAGAGAGGATACAGACAGCTGGTAGGAAAAGCACCTATTTCAGAGACTCTTGCTGCTGCACTTATTATGCTGACACCATGGAGAGCGGACAGACTACTGGTTGATCCATTTTGCGGGAGCGGTACATTTCCTATAGAAGCGGCTATGATCGGGGCAAATATCGCTCCGGGAGTGAACAGAGATTTTACTTCTTCGACATGGGAGAAGATAATCACGAAGAAACAATGGTACGAGGCTTACGACGAAGCGAGAGACCTTGAAAAAGAAAATGTGGAAATGCATATCCAGGGTTACGACCTGGATTCACAGATCGTAAAATGTGCCATGCAGAATGCAGAGGATGCAGGAGTTGGGCAGTACATACATTTCCAGGCAAGAAATGTTAAGGAGCTCAGCAATCCGAAGTCTTACGGATTTATTATCACGAATCCGCCTTATGGTGAAAGACTTGAAGATAAGGAGGCATTACCTGAACTCTATAAGATTATAGGGGAGAGGTACAGGCAGCTTGATAAGTGGTCAATGTATCTGATCACGTCCTATGAAGATGCAGAAAGATATATCGGAAGAAAAGCAGATAAGAATCGTAAAATATATAACGGAATGATTAAGTCCTATTATTATCAGTTTATGGGACCGAAGCCACCAAAGAGATGATAAAGTGAAAAAGATAATAATATTTATATTAATAATCTTATTAGCAGTCGGTGCAGTTTTCTTTTTTGGTCATTCAGGTAGTAAGGAAGGCAGTATAGTAAAAAATGACAGCTTCGAGGAGTGTGCTGGCAGGCTTATTTCAACTAAATCAGAATATATGCAGGGCGAGAACCTGAACCTTCTAGTAGGTGGAAAGAGTCTGGCTTCTTTTGACTATGATATTAAGATGGATCATAGCATGAAGGTTTCATCTACCACTAACTTTCTTGAGGATATAATGGGATGCTCGGTAAATGAGCTTAAGGATGGATCTGTTGAGATAGATAGAAATACTGTGGCTCTTAAGATTGATGCCGATGAGATAATATCTGAAAATGGAAAATCGTATATCCCGATAAGTGAAAATGCTGAAAAGCTTGGTTATGATATTAAGTATAGTTTTTCAGAAGGTTCGGTGGATTTTATCAATACTGACGATAATAATAATCTTCCTGAGGCATATGATATGAGAGAACATGGCAGAGTTTCACCTGTTAGAGATCAGGATGAATGGGGAACCTGTTGGGCATTTGCATCGCTTGGTGCGCTCGAAACCATTTCTCTACCAAAGGAGGAGTACATTTATTCTGTAGATCATATGTCAAGGAACAATGGATACAGCCTCAAAATCAGTGAGGGTGGCGAGCATTCTATGAGTATTGCGTATATGGCAGCCTGGCGTGGACCGGTTTTCGAAAAGGATGATCCGTACGGTGATGAGGCTACAAATAATAATCTTGAAGCAGAGAAGCATCTTGAGGAAGCAATAATCATTAATTCCCGGGATGATAGAAAGATTAAGAGTGCGATATATAAGTATGGTGGTGTTGAGACTTCGATCTATCTTGCAATGTCTTATGGAGAAACTGAGTCAAGTTATTATAATGACAGCACCTCAAGTTACTATTACAGCGGAACGGCGCAGCCTAATCATGCTGTTGTTGTAGTTGGCTGGGATGATCATTATCCAAAAGAGAATTTTAACCTGGCGCCAAAGGAAGATGGAGCTTATATCTGTAAAAACAGCTGGGGAGAAAAGTTTGGTGATAAGGGATATTTTTATATCTCTTATGAGGACGTAAATATATGTAATCAGTCTATTGTTTATACTAGAATAGGCGATAAAGATAATTATGATAACATATATCAGTCGGACATACTTGGCTGGGTTGGTCAGATGGGTTATAGTGAGGAACAGGCTTATTTTGCAAATGTATATACGTCTAAGGGTGATGAAATACTGAAAGCGATATCATTTTATGCAACTGGTGATAATACGAAGTTTAAGGTTTTTGTTGTGACGGATTATGAGGATATGGCTTCGCTCAATTCCGGAAGAAAAGAAGTTGGTCAGGGTGAGACCAGGTATGCAGGATATTACACGGTGAATCTCAGAAGGGATATAAAACTAAAGGCTGGGCAGAAATATGCAGTTATAGTAAGTGTTAATACCCCTGGAAGTGAAAGGCCGATTGCAATAGAATGTGATGCAGGCGAAAGAACAAAGGACTTAAATCTGAAGGATGGCGAAGGCTATATGAGCCTGTACGGGGAAGTATGGCACAATGCCGAAGAATCAGATGCAAATATCTGTCTAAAAGCATTTACAGATGATGACAAATAAAAAGAAGGAGATATTGCTATGGGTGAAAGGGGTCGTTTTATTGGTGTAAGAGTTATAAGCGGTGATTGGGTAGTAATCAACGTTGATCAGATTAGTCTTATTAGGTTTAAAAAAGGGGTTAACTGTTTCGAAATCAGTTTCTCTGGTGCGACGACTCCGCAGATTCAATTATTCCAGGAGGAAGCATCAAAGATATTTGGATTAATTGGAATTCAGTGGAACTGAAATAAAAATGATAGTAAGAAAGTGAGAGATTTGAATCGTGAGAAAATTGATATTTGCTACAGGTAATATGAATAAACTGAGAGAGATAAAAGCAATTCTTGCTGATATGGATGTTGAAGTTCTGTCTATGAAGGAGGCGGGAATTGATATAGATATAGTAGAAGATGGTAAAACCTTTGAGGAAAATGCACTCATTAAGGCTCGTGCAGTCAGTAAGGCTGCTGGCGAGCTTGCACTTGCCGATGATTCAGGTCTTGAGGTTGATGCTTTAAATAAAGAACCGGGAATCTATTCTGCAAGATATATGGGTGAGGATACTTCCTACGATATAAAAAATATGAACATTATTGAGAGACTGGATGGGGTTCCAGATGAAGAAAGAACAGCAAGATTTGTCTGCGCTATGGCAGCAGTATTTCCAGACGGGGAAGAGAAAACCTTTGTCAGAACAATGGAAGGCAGAATCGGCTATAAGATAGCTGGTGAAAATGGATTTGGCTATGATCCGATATTCTATCTTCCGGAATATGGAAAGACTTCAGCAGAGATAAGTCCTGAAGAAAAAAATGCTATCAGCCATAGAGGAAAGGCGTTAAGGGCAATGGAAGAGTATCTGAGGGAGAAGCTTTAAAATGGTTAGGAAAGTTATGATACTCAGTGATTCCCATGGGAAGAGTCAAAATATAAAATCAGCTATAGATAGAGAAATCCCTGATATGCTGATTCATCTTGGAGATGTTGAAGATGATACTGAGATGATACGTGGCTGGCTGGATGATGCAGCAAGAAAATATAATGCAGAAAGTGAATCTGATGCAGAAAACCACAGTAGAATATCTCTGCCAGTTCCGGCTGTTTTTATACAAGGAAATTGCGATACGTATTATGGAGATAATCTGAAGAAAATAGCTGTTTTTGAGCTTCGCGGGCACAGATTCTTTTGTACTCACGGACATCGACAGGGAGTGAGCCAGGGACCACAGAATCTAATGTACAGTGCTGTCGAAAACGACTGCGATATTGCATTGTATGGACATACACATGTGCCCTTCGATGACACATTTGAAAGCTTTGGGTCAGAGGTAAGAATTATCAATCCAGGAAGTATATCACTACCAAGAGGCGGTAGTAGCAAGAGCTATGTGATGATGACATTCAGCGATGATGGCAGTGATGAGTATGAGGTTGAGTTCAAGACTCTGTAGATAATATGAGGTTACTGTGAATAGTAACAATATGAGTGATATTTTCGGAATAGTTTGAAAAAAGGAAAGAAGGAAAAGTTAAAATGAAAAAAGGGGATATAATTGAAGGTGTTATAGAAGAGTACAGCTTCCCAAATAAAGGAAGCTTTTTTCATACTGAAGAAAAAACGGATGCATCAGGCGAAAAAGTAATTGATACCATCACAAGAAAAGTAACTGTAAAAGGTGTTCTCCCCGGCCAGACAGTTAAGGCGAGAGTAAAGAAAAAGAAAGAAGGAAAGGCTGAAGCTATTCTTCTTGATGTGGTTAAGTCTTCGCCATTAGAAACTAAGAAGCCTATGTGCAATCATTTTTATAGTTGTGGAGGATGTACTTATCAGACTATAGGCTATACAAATCAGCTTAAGCTTAAAGAACAGATGGTTAAGGATATTCTCAGCCCTGTGATAGATTTTGATAGTGAAAAAGAAGATTCTTTTATATGGGAGGGAATAAAGGCATCTCCATCTCAGTTCAGATATCGTAACAAGATGGAATTTACCTTCGGCGATGAAGAAAAAGATGGTCCTCTGACTCTGGGGCTTCACAGACAATACTCCAGCCATGATATTTTAGGGATTGATTCATGTGCAATAGTTAGTCCTGTATGGAATGAAATCCTGAAATATACTCAGAAATTTTATAGAAAACTTGGTGTTCCGCATTATAACAAAAGAACACATACAGGAGTGCTTCGTAATCTGGTGATAAGACAATCTGAAACAGATGGAAGCATTATTGTCAATCTTGTAACAACAACTCATCACAGCATTGATGAAACTACAAGAAATATACCTTGGAATGAAAAAAGAAGTGAAACTGTAGATGAACTTCAACTTCCTCAGTATGTAGCCGGACTGCTTTCTATCGGAGAGCCGAAGCCTATGGGGCTTGATGCTTATTCCTCTCATGGATATGAGAAAATTAAAACCAGGAAGAAGATAGTTCGTGATGGAAAAGGAAAGCTGCAGCGAGTTAACGGCAGTTTTGAAGATAATGTGGGAAATGGTGAATTTGAATCATTATCCTATTACAACAGAATAGTCGGAGTTCTTTATACAGAGTGCGATACCCTTGCAGATGCTATTATACCAGATACAGTAACCTTGCTATATGGAGAAGATTTCCTCATGGAAGAAGTTCTTGGACTTAAATTCAAGATATCACCATTTTCATTTTTTCAGACAAACACCAGAGGTAGTGAAGTGCTGTATTCCAAGGCGAGGGAATATGCATTGGAAGCACTGGAAAAGCAATCGATGATTTCTGAAAACTCAGCTGATAAGGTAGATGGGCAAGACGGACAAAATGAGTCAATGAATAAAGAAGATAGTACGGATGCAGTAAAAACAGGAGTAATCTATGACCTTTACAGTGGTACGGGAACCATCGCCCAACTCATGTCTCCAGTTGCAGAAAAGGTTTATGGAATCGAAATAGTTAAAGAAGCAGTAGAAGCAGCTCGTGAAAATGCAAAGCTAAACAAACTCGGTAACTGTGAATTCATCGCTGGAGATGTTTTAAAAATGCTGGATGAGGTAGAAGAAAAGCCAGACCTGATAATCCTCGATCCTCCGAGAGACGGTGTAAATCCAAAGGCACTTCAAAAAATATTATCATATGGTGTC
>JAILEL010000326.1 GCA_024687845.1 Eubacterium sp. | reverse complement strand
AGATAAGGTTGAACAAATTGGCGTAGATAAAGCAAGAACAAGTATCTCTTCTGCTGATCTTGTACTTCTTGTACTAGATGGATCGGATGATATTACAGAGGATGATAAAAATCTTGTTAAAAGCATTAAAGATAAGAAAGTGATAGTTCTTGTAAATAAGAGTGATAAAGAAGAAAGTTTTAATGCAGACAGGATAAGAGATTTACTGGCTAAAGAATTTAAAGATGAGCTTCCTGCCATAATCGAGTTTTCTGCCAAGACAGGTGGTGGAAAGGATCTGCTTAAAGCAAAAATCTCAGAGTTGTTCTATGAGGGCCATTTAGACTATAATAGTGAAGTGCGAATCACTAATGTTCGTCACAAAGGTCTCGTGGTTGATGCAGAAGAAAGTTTGAGAAAGGTTCTTCAAAGCATTGAAGATGGAGTTGGCGAAGATTTTTATACCATAGACTTAATGGCAGCATATGAGTCGTTGGGAACAGTGATCGGAGAATCACTGGAAGATGACCTGGCAGATAAGATATTTAAGGAATTCTGCATGGGAAAATAGATAAAGAAAATATAGATATTATGACATAAGTGTCAAAAGTCAAAATGCGTTCCTGCTTGCAGGAAAAGCATGTTGACCTTATGACACGCTGAAACATGAGGAAATAGCGTTTTTCTTAGAAAAATAGCGGTTTCCGAATGTTTCTAGGATTGCGAGAATTTCGTAAGAAATGGAGCAATCCGTATGTCATAATAATATAAGGATTCATTATAGTAAGATTCGTAAGATTAATTAAGGAGAATAATTATGGCTAAGATTAATTGCTTAAACCCTATTGCTAAATGTGGAACAGATCTTTTCGATGATACATATGAAATGACAGATAACTTTGCTGAAGCTGATGCAGTCCTTGTACGTAGTGCATCAATGCATGAGCTTGAAGTTTCTGACAATCTTCTTGCAGTAGCGCGTGCTGGTGCAGGAGTTAATAACATCCCTCTTGATGCTTATGCAGAAAAGGGTATCGTAGTATTTAACACACCTGGTGCAAATGCAAATGGTGTTAAGGAGCTTGTTGTTGCAGGACTTCTTCTTGGTTCACGTGATATCGTTGCAGGTGCAAACTGGGTAGTAGAAGATAAGGGTGATGAGAACATCGCTAAGACAGCTGAGAAGCAGAAGAAGCTTTATGCTGGAAATGAAATCCAGGGTAAGAAGCTTGGTGTTATCGGACTTGGAGCTATCGGTTGCAGAGTAGCAAATGTAGCTGTACATCTTGGAATGGAAGTATGGGGCTACGATCCATTTGTTTCAGTAGATGCAGCATGGAATCTGTCAAAATCTGTAAAGCATATCAAGAACGTAAATGACATCTATGCAAACTGCGATTACATCACAATTCACGTTCCTCTTATGGATGCAACAAAGGGAATGATAAATGAAGAAGCAATCGCTCAGATGAAAGATGGCGTTGTAGTACTTAACTATGCAAGAGACATCCTTGTAGATGAGGAAGCTCTTATGAAGGCAATTGATGCTGGTAAAGTACATCGTTATGTAACAGACTTCGCTAACCCTACAGTAGTAGGACATGAAGGTGTTATCTGTACACCACACCTTGGAGCATCAACAGCAGAGTCAGAAGATAACTGCGCAGTAATGGCAGTAAATGAAATCAGAGACTTTATTGAGAATGGAAATATAATCAATTCTGTTAACTATCCAAAGGTAGATGCAGGAATTCCTTCATCAGCTGGACGTATCACAGTATGTCATAAGAACGTACCAAACATGCTTACACAGTTTACAGGAGCATTTTCAAAGAATGGAATCAATGTTCCGGATATGGTAAGCAAGTCACGTGGTGATTATGCATATACAATACTTGATGTAGATACACCAGATGCAGCAGGCATGGCAAAAGAGCTTGAAGCAATTGATGGTGTAATAAGAGTAAGAGTAGTAAAGTAAGCGATAATGAATTATAAGTAAGAAAGCTTTCTGCTTGCAGAAAAAGCTTTCTTACTTCATAATTCGAACGGATATGAGCGTGGAGTGGTTTGCGGAGCAAAGCACGGGAATGCGAATATCCGTAGGATTGAGGAGTTTCGAAGAAACGGAGCAATCCGTATTAGGGCGATAAAACAAATAAAGCTTATTATATATATTTCTAATTAAGATATAAGAGGAAAAAATTATGGAAAAATTAAGAGTAGGAATTCTCGGTGCTACGGGTATGGTTGGTCAGAGATTTATTGCTCTGCTTGAGAATCATCCGTGGTTTGATGTTGTAACAGTAGCTGCATCCCCACGTAGCGCAGGTAAAAAATACAGTGAAGCAGTAGAAGGCAGATGGAAGATGGATACACCTATTCCTTCTGGTGTAGCTGATCTTGTGCTGAAAAATGTTAATGAGGTTGAGGAAATCGCATCAACTGTTGACTTTGTTTTCAGTGCTGTTGATATGAGCAAGGATGAGATTAAAGCAATAGAAGAAGCATATGCTAAGACAGAGACTCCTGTAGTTTCAAATAACAGTGCACATAGATGGACTCCTGATGTTCCTATGGTTGTGCCTGAACTGAACCCAGAGCATTTTGAAGTTATCGAGTCTCAGAGAAAAAGACTTGGAACAAAGAGAGGCTTCATAGCTGTTAAGCCTAATTGCTCCATTCAGTCTTATGCTCCTGCTCTTTTTGCATTAAAAGAATTCGAGCCTAAGGAAGTAGTTGTTTCTACATATCAGGCTATTTCAGGTGCTGGAAAGAACTTTAAAGATTGGCCAGAAATGGTTGAAAATATTATTCCTTATATCGGTGGTGAAGAGGAGAAGTCTGAAAGAGAACCTCTTCGTATCTGGGGTAAGGTTGAAGATGGCGAGATTAAACTGAATGAGGATGCCCCAAAGATTACAGCTCAGTGTATCCGTGTACCTGTTCTTTACGGACATACAGCAACTGTTTTTGTAAACTTCGGAAAGAAGCCTACAAAAGAGCAGATCATTGAGAAATGGGAGAGCTTTAAGGGTGAACCTCAGGAGCTTGATCTTCCTTCAGCTCCAAAGCAGTTCATTCGCTATATGGAAGAAGACAACAGACCTCAGGTTAATCTTGATGTTAATTATGAAAATGGAATGGGAGTTTCTATGGGACGCCTCAGAGAAGATACCATTTTTGATTACAAATTCGTTGGATTATCACATAATACGATTCGTGGTGCAGCAGGTGGTGCAGTACTTTGTGCTGAGCTTCTTACAGCTAAGGGATATATCACAAAGAAGTAAGATAATATCCGACACAAGATCAAAATAATATAAGCCAGAGTTTATAATCCATAAAATGAAACGATGATATAGGATTAGTGAAAAAAGTATTTTGGGGAAATGCCTTTTTTTAAACCAGGAGGATATTATGGCTAAGAAAAAACTAATTCTTGTAACGTCGCCGCCGGCATGTGGTAAGACATTTATTACAAAAAATCTTGCTAGAGCGTTAAATAACTGCGTATATCTTGATAAGGATGATCTTATTGTGCTTTCAAAGCAGATATATAAGGTTGCTGGAGAACCATTTGACAGATCTTCAGCTTTCTTCCAGGCTAATATCAGAGACGCAGAGTATGAAGCAATACTTGAGATTGCATTTAACGCACTGAATTATAATGATACTGTTCTGATAAATGCACCTTTCAAGTCTGAAATCAGAAATCTTGACTGGATAGAAGGTATGCGTAAGAAGCTTGCAGTTAAGAATGCAGAGCTTTGCATTATCTGGGTTCATACTGATATAAATGTAGTTCATCAGAGAATGGTTGCACGTAATTCAGAACGTGATACATGGAAGATACAGCATTGGGAAGAGTATGTTCAGACTCAGGATTATTCAGAACCTGTTGGAATTCCAGAAATGTTTGTATTTAACAATAACAGTGATGAAGAATTCGATGAATCAATAGTTAAAGCTGTAGATTTCATAAGAAGATAATTACGGAGGACATAATGGCAAAGGTATTACCATTTGCGGCTTATAGACCGAATGTTGATGTGGTCAGTGAAGTCGCTGCACTTCCTTATGATGTTTATAAGAGAGCAGAAGCAAAAGAATTTGTATCAAAGAATCCTAAAAGCTTCCTCAGAATAGACAGACCGGAAACTCAATTTGAGGATACACATGATATGTATGCTCAGGAGGTTTATGAGAAGGCAAGCGAAATGCTTCATGAAGATATGTCAAATGGAACTTATGTTCATGAGGATAGTTCTGTATATTATATATATGAGCTCATCATGGATGGTCGTTCACAGACAGGAATTGTTGCTGTAGCTTCATTAGATGATTATCTGGATGAAACTATCAAGAAGCATGAGAATACACTTGCTGCGAAAGAGCAGGATCGTATCAATCATATTTATAACTGTGGCGCACAGACTGGACCTATTTTCCTGGCATATAGAGACCGTGAGAAGATCAATGCGGTTGTTGAGAATGTTAAGAAGACTGATAAAACCTATGGTTTTACAGCTGATGATGGAGTAATCCATAACGTATGGATTGTTAAAGATTCATCAGATATCGAAGTTATAGAAAAAGAATTTGCTGATGAAAATCGTATCTACATCGCAGATGGACATCATAGAGCTGCATCAGCAGTAAAGGTTGGACTTAAGAAAAGAGAAGAAAATCCAAATTATACTGGAGAAGAGGATTTCAATTTCTTCCTTTCAGTGTTATTCCCTGAAAGCGAGCTTGCAATCCTTCCATATAACAGAGTTGTTAAGGATACAAATGGATTATCTGACGAACAGTTTATTGAAGCAGTGTCTAAGGTTTGTGATATTTCTGAAGTAAGTGAAGCATATCAGCCTAAGGAAAAAGGCTGCTTTGGTATGTTCTTTAATGGTAAATGGTATGAACTTAAGATTCACGAAGCGTTAAAGAATGATGATCCGGTTAAGGGGTTAGATGTATCACTTCTTCAGGATAATATTCTTGGTCCAATACTTGGAATTGAAGATCCAAGAACAGATAAGAGAATAGATTTTGTGGGTGGAATAAGAGGACTTGGAGAGCTTGAAAGAAGAGTAAGCGTTGATATGAAACTGGCATTTTCAATGTATCCGACATCAATTAGTGAACTTTTCTCAGTAGCAGATGCCGGACTCCTGATGCCACCAAAATCAACCTGGTTTGAACCAAAACTTAGAAGTGGTATTTTTATTCACGAGATCTGATAGTTGATAGTATTTAAAAGTGCTGCTCTTTATTCAGAGAGCAGCACTTATTAGTAGAAGTGAAATATCGATTGTGATATACTTGGTGATGGATATATCATGAATAGTAATAGTTATAAATATTTTATGGCAGAAGGAAGATAACGAGGGGTACAATATGACAAGAAAAAAAGCTGTATTTGCAATTAACTGGATGGAAGTTGAGGCATTAACTAAGGCAATGCACGATAATCCTCATCATATATTAGGAATACATGAATGTATTGATGATGTTTTCGTAAATGTATATCTTCCTGATGCAAAGGTAGTAAAAATAACTGATATTACTGAAGGAAAGACATATTCGCTTGTATCTGAAAGATATGATGGCTTTTTTTCTATCAGATTAAAAGATAAGAAGGTTTTTGATTATACTGTCAAAGCAAAATTCCTGGATGGACATGAAGAGTCTTATATAGATCCATATATTTTTGAACCTGTTATTGATCCTGTAGATATTTGTGATTTTAACGAAGGTCAGCATTATTCAATATATGAAAAGCTTGGTTCTCATCCGATGACAGTTGATGGAGTTTATGGAACGCTTTTTGCAGTATGGGCTCCAAATGCTGACAGAGTATCAGTTGTTGGTAACTTCAATAACTGGGATGGCAGAAGATACCAGATGAGAAAACTGGATTATTCAGGTATATTTGAACTTTTCATTCCAGGTGAATTCGAGGATGAGATTTATAAATATGAGATCCGTTCTAAGAATGGCGATGTATTTATGAAGAGCGATCCTTATGCATTTTATTCTGAAATCAGACCAGCTAATGCTTCACGTGTTACAAAGCTTGACTACAAGTGGAATGATTCAGAATGGATGAATAAAAGAGATAAGAAAGCTCTTATCAAAAAGCCAGTAAATATCTATGAGATTCATATGGGCTCATGGAAGAGACCTGATGACGGTCGTGAATTCCTTAATTATAAGGAAATCGCAAGAGAACTTTCTAAATATATGAAGGAAATGGGATATACCCATGTTGAACTGATGCCTATTATGGAACATCCGTTTGATCCATCATGGGGATATCAGATTACCGGATACTATGCTCCGACATCAAGATATGGAACACCGACTGATTTTATGTATTTTGTAGATTACATGCATGAGCAGGGATTGGGTGTTATCATTGACTGGGTACCGGCACATTTCCCGAAGGATGACCACGGACTTGGAAGATTCGATGGAACTCCACTTTACGAAAATGAAGATCCTCTGAGAGGGGAACATCCTCATTGGGGAACTTATATATTTGACTATTCACGTAATGAGGTAAGGAATTTCCTCGTAGCAAATGCACTATACTGGGCTGACAAATATCATGTAGATGGTATCAGAATGGATGCAGTTGCATCTATGCTGTATCTTGATTATGGACGTCAGGGAGGCGAGTGGAGACCTAACAAATATGGCGGAAACGAGAATCTTGAGGCTGTTGAGTTTATAAAAGAACTTACTGCAAAGATGAATGAACTTTTCCCACAAGTTGTTATGATTGCTGAGGAATCCACAGCATGGCCTCTGATGACACATAGCATTGAAGAAGGCGGAATGGGCTTCGACTTCAAGTGGAATATGGGATGGATGAATGATTTCCTCAGATATATCAGTCTTGATCCACTTTATAGAAAATATCATCATAATGACCTGACCTTTAGCATGGTATATGCATATAGCGAGAATTTTGTTCTTGTGCTTTCACATGATGAGGTTGTTCATGAGAAACGCTCGATGATAGAGAAGATGCCAGGTGGTTACGAAGATAAATTCTCAAATCTCAGAGTAGCTTACGGATTCATGGCAACGCATCCAGGTAAGAAGCTTCTGTTTATGGGTCAGGAATTCGCTGAAATGCGCGAGTTTAATGAATCCTCAGAACTTGACTGGTCACTCTTTGAATTCGATGCACATAACTGCATAAGAGATTATGTGAAAGAGTTAAATAAGTTATATATGACAGAACCTGCACTCTATGAGAAGGATAATGATCCTGATGGATTTGCCTGGATTTCTGCAAATGATGCGAATCGTTCACTTCTTTCCTTTGAAAGAAGAGGAGAGAAGGAAGAAGATACACTTGTTATAATCTGCAACTTTACTCCGATAGATGTAAAGAATTATAAGCTTGCGGTTCCTTCAGCTGGAAAGTGGAAAGAAATATTCTCAAGTGATCTTCAGAAGTTCGGTGGAGACGGTCACAACAACAAGGTTGTTAAACAGTCAAAAGAAGGCACTGTCGATGACAGGGATAATTATATTCAGATTACAGTACCATCACTTTCAATAAGTGTATTTAAAAAGAAGTGATAGTTTATCTGTTTCAATTGTAAGATTCATTATCTGAATATGTGATTTATTACCAAGTTTAAACTTGTGATATGTGCAATTTGCACAAAAATAATTGTTTAATTACAACATAGAACACAATATTATAATATGATACTATAAGATGGCAAAAAGATGACAATTTGATGAATTCTCTTTGCCATCTTTTTTTGCGGCGTTATTTTTGTAACTTATTGATGTACCATTATGAAAAAAGAAAGGTGAAGGAAGAAATGCTTAGAAGAAAGTATTCAAAATTATTGTTGGGAATAGCCACTGCAATAAGCTTAACTGCTGTTCCGTTCATAACAACTAATCAAAATGTCTTTGCGGCCGAAGGCGATGAGGAAATTGTTGCACAGAATGAAGACGATTTTATTACTCAATTGCAAAGTGGTCAGATTTTTATTTCAGGTTTGTCGAGGAATGATTTTACTAAAGTGGTAATTCCATCCGAAATAGACGGTAAACCAGTTACAAAAATAAATGAAAACGCATTTAGAGATAAAACAAAAATTAAGGAAGTAGTAATACCTGATAGTGTTACGAATATCGAGACTAATGCATTTTATAATTGTAATTCTCTTTCAGAATTAACGATACCTGTAGACGTAACAGCATATAATGCATTTGATTATTGCAGAGCAATTAAAAAAATAACTTATACAAAGGGAAAGAGCGGAGAAATGCCTGATGCAGATAATAGTAATGACGGTAATGGGCAGTATTATGAGTTTACACCTGCATGGAGATCAAGTAGTCTCACGGAAGTTGTTTTTAGTGATGGGATAACACATATTGGTGATATGGCTATGCGTGATCAGACAAAACTGACAAGTGTAACCATGCCTAATAATGAGGTTTCAGTTGGAACACTTGCGTTTTATAGATGTTATGCAATTGAGAATATTGATACTTCAAATATAATAGAGTATTCAGCTCGTTCTTTTGAGGAATGTGATAATCTTGCAAGTGTTTCTTTTAATGAAAAGGTTACTGAAATACCAGATAGAACTTTCTACAGCTGTGATAAATTGGATAACCTTGTGATTCCGGATAAAATAAGAACTATTGGGACAGATGCATTTTATTATAATATCGCACTTACTAATCTTACAATACCTGTAGACGTAACAGCATATAATGCATTTGCTTATTGCAGTGCAATCCAAAAAATAACTTATACAAAGGGACTGAATGATGGAAAAATGCCAGATGCAGATGATAGTAATGACGGTAATGGGCAGTATTATGAGTTTACACCTGCATGGAGATCAAGTAGTCTCACGGAAGTTGTTTTTAGTGATGGGATAACGCATATTGGTGATATGGCTATGCGTGATCAGACAAAACTGACTAGTGTAACTATGCCAAATAATGAAGTTTCTGTAGGAACACTTGCATTTTATAGATGCTATTCAATTACGAATATTGATACTTCAAATATAATAAAGTATTCAGCTCGTTCTTTTGAGGAATGTGATAATCTTGCAAGTGTTTCCTTTAATGAAAAGGTTACTGAAATACCAGATAGAACTTTCTACAGCTGTGATAAATTGGATAACCTTGTGATTCCGGATAAAATAAGAACTATTGGGATAGATGCATTTTATTACAATGTCGCACTTACTAATCTTACTATTCCAGTAGATGTAACAGCATATAATGCATTTGGCTATTGTGGTGCAATCAAAAAAATAACTTATACAAAGGGACTGAATGATGGAAAAATGCCAGATGCAGATGAAAGTAATGACGGTAATGGCCAGTATTATCCATTTACTCCTGCAAATAGATCGAATAATCTGGAAACTATCATTCTTAGTGATGGTATAACTCATATTGGAGATAATGCTTTTAGAAATCACGGTAATACTTTAGTTAATGTTACGTTTCCTTCTAATGAATATAGTGTTGGATACGCAGCATTCTATCAGGATTATGCACTTTCAATCTCTGATGAAGACATCTCCAAAGCTACTTCTATTGGGGCTTATGCATTTCAGCAATGCTCTGGTCTCGAGACAGTTAGTATAAATTCGAAGGTTACAGAAATTCCGCTAAATGCATTTTATGGGTGCGCAGGTATTAAGACATTAATAATTCCTGATTCTGTTAAAAATATTGGAGATAATGCTTTTAGAGAATGTACTGGTATCACAGAGGTTACTATTCCAGTAGATGTTAAAGCAAGAGACTCATTTTATTATTGTATTAATATTGCAACGATTAATTATACGCCTGGTGATACAGGAGAAATGATTGATTTTGTATATAGCGGAGGAACTTATAATCATGCTGCAAGTATTGCAATGAGAACTAATAGTCTCACAACTGTTAATTTCAGTGATGGAGTTACACATATCGGAGATAACTGTCTCAGAGAACGTGCTGGTCTCACACAGGTTAGATTTCCTAATAATGAATTCTCTGTAGGTGGTGCAGCATTTTATCAGGATACAGCACTGGTTGTAGAAGATAAAGACGTTGCTAAAGTTACTAAACTTGGAGATTATGCTTTCCATGGATGTGGTGGACTTACAAATCTTGAGTTTAACAGTAAACTTGAAAAAATACCTTCATATGCATTTAAAAATTGTACAGGTATAGAGATTCTTTCTATTCCAGATAATGTTACTGAACTTGGAGGGGAAGCATTTAATGGTTGTACCAACATTAAAGAAATATCTATTCCGATAGATATAAACTATACTGATAATACGTTTTCAGAGTATAATTTTGTAGAAAAAGTTATATATACAAAAGGACAAGATGGGGATAGCTCACATAGTACTGGGTATAACGTGGCTTCTTCCCTTCAGAAAAAGACTGATAATAATCAGACTGTTATTTTTGCAGAGGGAGTTAATTATGTAGCTGGCTCCATGTTCAATGATAATTGTAATAAGAGTATCACAAATGTTAGGTTCCCTAAAACTCTTAATGGTATAGGCGCAAATGCCTTTGTTAAGGGTATAGATGCTGTATTTTATGGCTATAAGGGTACAGATGCTGAAAAATATGTTAATACTGCAGAAGATAATACTTTATCATTCAGACCTCTTGAATATCCTCTGTTTAATGAAGGTGGATGTCCTGGTTCAACTGAACTTGGTAAAGAGGAACAGTATTCAGCATTTGTTTATACAGATATTGATGAAACATCAGATGCAATCGAATGGTCTGTATCTGATAAAATGTCAAGTAAAACTTCTATTGATCAGACAGGTAAACTTACCGTTGGCGATAATGAAGCATCAAGAGAGATTCATGTATATGCGCAGTATGGTCAGTCTATTGTAGATGTTCCTGTTACAATTAACAGAACAGTTTCTATAGTTCAGTTTAATGCCGGAAATGGAACAGCTTCAGAAGAGGCAATGGTT
>JAILEL010000309.1 GCA_024687845.1 Eubacterium sp. | reverse complement strand
TGTAACGAACAGAATCATCCCTATGACATTCAGAGCCAGTCTTTTTTTTCTATTATTTTCTTCATAAGTACAACTGATAACAAAAAATCCCGCTATCATTAGAACAGAGGCCAACTTGGTAAACTGTAATAAATTGTAAAGCTGTTTTCCAAGTATAACATTGATTAAAACAGTAATGAATACTGAATATATAATACTGTTAATTCTGCGCTCCAATACAATGCATAAAGTTATTACCGATATAAGACTAAGGAATAACATGCACCAGAGATACCAGTTTATATCATTTGTAATTAAATAAAGCAGCTTTAAAAAATATCCATAAATAACATTAATAAAGAATAACCTCTCACTATTCGGACCCATATATCCCGCTGCAATAGTATTGAATCCTGTATCATCATTTCTTTCATACCGGACATACCCTAAAATTATAAACAATATAAAAAATACAATGCATATTCCGAAAGTCAGACTATATTTCAGTATCTTATTATTTAATTTATTTTTATTTTCACTTTTCTGATTTTCTTCTGCTTTTTCGTTACTATCATCAGAAGTATCTTTTATAAAGCATATAACTCCAGAACGAACAACGAATATTCCAAATCCCACCAATGAGATAACTGAAATAATAATTCCCAACCACATTCCTTTAGGAGTGTATTTAAGTTTTATTATATGTTCTCCCTCTGAAAGCTCTATTCCTATACCATCCAGATAATTAATTATCTCCTGCTTATTTCCATCAACATACGCCTCGAATCCTGGTAATGCCGGAACTGCCAGATATAACATACCTTGTTCCGAAACATCAACTCGGCCACTAATCGTGTCCGTATCATATTTTTGTTCAGTCATTACATTACTCTGAAGTATATTATATAACTGAGCAAAATTCTTTTCGTTCCATATACCAAATGAGGTACCCTCTTTTATCACGTTATAAATCGTTCTTGGAGCATAGAAATAAAGCGTATCACAATTTTCTTCTGTTGCAGTACCGACATATTGTATAGAGTTTGATGCCTGTAGATATAGACTTCCGCTAACTTCTTCTCCAATAAGGAAAACAAATGTAGCTCCGCCTGATTCATCTTCCGAAACAAAATAATAGTTTTCTTCTGAACTTACTGCTTCTTCTACTCCTTTTATTTCTTTGATCTGAATTATATTATATATATCATCAACACCAAAACAATGAGCAAATTCGTTTTCTCTATCAAATGGCGTCAAATAATTATCATTAGAGCCAGATTTATCCCCCCACTGATCCAGCATATCATTATCAGATAGAACAATTCCTAATGGTAAAGAATATTCATTTTCGTGAAGAAGAAGCTTATCGCTTGTTGCTACAACATTATAGGGAGAACTTGTAAATACATCTTCACTATCAGTCACATGATATTTTACATGTAACATCATATCGGCCAATGGCGATCCATTTGTATAATATGTAAGATTTGTTGAAAATAGAACTCCCCAACAATGTAATAAATCCTGAAACTGTTTATAGCCCGTTGAGCCATAGTAACTTATTGAATTTGTATCTGTCAAACATGCTATATTCTGATTATCGTTTGTACCTGGACGTTCAGTTATAACAAACGGAGAATCTATATCATCATACAGATTCGAAAAAGCTTTCATCTGTTGAACATAATTCATCGTCTCTTCAGTTCCAGCTGTATTAGTTGAAAACTTGAGAGATACAAAGCAACTCGCAATTATTTCAACGCATGTTAATGCATAAATACATTTAATTATAATGGTTTTATTCGATTTAAATGCATATATAACAGCTATAGTTAGATATATTCCAATAAATATCAATCCCGGAATAAAATATCTTAATGATGAATCTTGCTCAATAGAATTAATTCCTGTAATTACATATGAGACTATTAATAATATACCACTTGAAAAAACTGAACCTAAAATCTCTTTTGAAGATAAAGACTCCAGATTTACTAATATATCAGCAAGGATACATAAAATTATAAATACAAAAAAGCAGGCGTATCTATTAGGTACCTGCCACTGATGGTGAAACCCATGAAAAATATAATTAATCAACTGATTGTCAAATGAAAGATAAACAATCAGAATAAAAACAGCTTTTTTTATTTTTGTAATCCTATCATACTTTTTTATAAAAAAATAAAGTGGCAAAACTAAAAAAGCAACAAGTCCACAATATATATTGGCACGATATTCCTGAGGTGTGGTTATTATTCCTTCTCGGAATGGACTAAAATCTGATATGCTAAATAAAATATTTCCAAACCAGGAAAATATAGATGGTATAGAACTATCTCCTGATTCATATGGAGAATACCTTGTTCTCAAATAAAAGGGAATAAGAGAAAAAGCAGCCAATCCCGCTGAACATACAGACCAAATAGCCATTCTAGCAGATTTATATATAAAATCTTTTAATCCCTCATATTGTAAAGTGCAAAAGTACATCACAATAAAGATGCATAAAATAAAAGAGCTATATGCATCTGTTGCCATCATAAAGAATAGCGCAACTACATACAATACAGGCTTTTTATCATATACAATACGTTCTAGTCCCAGCAAAATAATTGGAACAAAAACCATATACTTAAAACCCTGGTAAATAAAATAAGCAGTACTATATGTTGACATTGTGTACATAAGTCCCAACAGTACCAGCTTATAATCATTTAATTCAATTTTCTCACCAATTCTTCTATGAGTCAGATAGTAAATAAATGCCGGACCTGATGATAAGAAATAAAGGTAATAACTCAATGCAAAAAAAATCACATACATTGATTCCGGCACAAATTTAAGTATAACAAAAAGCCATGGTCTGACTATCATATATAAGAGAGCGTATGCATTTGTATCATATTTATCTGATACCAGTCCTTGCGTATAATCAAGAACTCCAGGATTTTTTCCAGATTTTATCTCATTTATAGAATCAACAAACCAGCTATAAGCTTGAGTAAATCCTATTCCTCCTATCGGAAAATTATCACCATATGGTATACATCTGTTAATTATTAAGCATGTCATTAATACAACAGCAGAAATAATCACAGTAATTATATAAGTTTTATATTTTAAGACAAATGAAATAAATTTCTTGGAATCATTCATAACAGTTCAACACTAATTTCTATTTTTTCTTATGTTTTTTTCTAATTACATATTGAGGAGAATTATTTATACTAATATATGTTCTTCCAAGGTACTCTCCCATAATTCCCAGGGACATCATTATAACTCCACCAATGAATAGCATGATACAAATCGTAGAAGAATATCCAACCTCAATAGCCGGATTAACCAACTTCTTTATTATAATAATGATAGCATAAATAAACCCTAAAACAGAACATGTCATTCCAAAATAGCTTACAACTCTCAGTGGTTTTTCTGAGAAAGCTGTAAAGCCATTCATCCAAAGACGTATCAATCTAAATAATGTATATCCTGAACTTCCACTAGTCCTGGATCTATGTTTAACATCAATATTAGCTATTTTAGATGTGGTTCTGAGGATAAGTCCAGCAATATATGGATATGGACCTTCATATTTTGCTATTTCGTCAGTAACATATCTTTTCGCTCCCCAGAAACTGTTCATTTCAAGTCCTTTTGGCTTATTAATCAATGCTTCCGCCATGAGAGCATTTACCTTGCTGCCAAATCTTCTGAAAAGACTTTGTTTTGTTTTCTGATATCTTCCCTGAACAACATCTATATCGCCCTTAAGCATCATTATCATATCATAGATTGATTCTATGGGCATCTGCCCATCATCATCCAGACAAACTACATAATCTCCATCCAGTTCTCTGAATCCTGCAAGAAGGGCGGCATGTTGTCCAAAATTCTTTGCAAAATCAATAGCTGTAACTTTTCTATTTTTCTCGCTCAATCTGCTTATTACATCGATTGTATTATCTTTAGAACAGTCGTTTATCAAAATAAACTCATAGTCATATTCTGAAAGTCTTTCCTTCAGATGATCTTCTGTTTCTTTCACAACGTCTTCAATTGTATTTTCAGAATTATAGCACGGAATAACTATACTTATCTTTTTCATATATCCTCGTATACCACACTTATTAAGTCAGTAATTCTTTCACTCTTATCTATCATTTCCTCATATGATGAATATCTTAAAAATAGAACAGCAAGCTTATCCACCATATAATTCCCTATCTCATATCCTGGCTTCCACCACGAAAAATCTTGATAAATATTATCTTTTATCTCATCAGATATAGAAACATTTTTTACAATTCCACTTCTATCTCCCATTATGCAGTGACGGCCACCAAGTAACTGTTTGTCATATGGTTTGCTCAGATAAGAATCATCGTCCAGACCACACTCAGAACTAACAATCCAGTCACTCCATTTTATCCCCAGGCCATATTCAACAGGAACAGGATAAAAATCACCCGAACACCTTCTAGTGATTTCCAATATGTAAGGCTTATCCTCTGACATAACATATTGAATATGGAACACTCCATTCCTTAGATTAAGAATATCCGCAATTTTTTCTGAATCCTTTATCAGAATATCCTTCACCTTTTCAACCCCTGTTGCTGGTCCAGCTGAAGTCGTAACAAGAAAAGGATTAATATATGAATACTCATTATCAGAAAAATATGCATACACTTTTTTATCTACAAGAAATGTACTAAAGCTGTGATACGTTCCCTTTATAAATGGTTCAACTACTATTCTTTTCTGTCTAGACATATCAAAAGCCTTTTTAACTGCATTAATGTACTCTTCTTTGTTATTTACAGTAGTTACACCTTTTCCTCCCGTTAGATCGATAGGTTTTACTATCTGAGGAAAAGCTAAATCATTTGAATAATCTAGAGCTTTAGCTAATTCATCAAACGACTTTGCTTTTGGGGTATGAATATCATACTTCTGAGAAAACGCCTTAAACTTATCCTTATGATGAATAGTAAGCGCATTTTCATAGGTATCATGTCCTGGCAGGTTTAAATTCTCAGCAAGATAAGCAGCTGTTATAGCTCCGAAGTCATTAGCGCAGGAACATACAGCATCAATTCCCTTATCTTTAAATATCTGTAACATCCCATCCTGATCTGAGAAATCACCATACACATATTCATCTGAAAACTGATGCCCAATCAAATCAGGATTATTTCCTGAAGTAATGACATAATATCCTCTTTCTTTTCCAGCTTTTATAAGTGGAATATCTGAATGACTTCCATTTAATACAAGTAACTTTTTCACAATACGATCCTCATCATTTTATCTATATCGTTTTTACCCAAACAGACTTAAGCTCACTGTACTCATCAAATGCATATACAGACTTATCTTTTCCTATGCCTGACTCCTTAAAGCCTCCAAACGGAGACATATTATCATCTTCACCATATGAATTGATATGTACAAGTCCTGACTCTATAGCTTTTGCTACATAATATGCTTCCTTAAGATCATCTGTCCAAACAGCACCTGCAAGTCCATAATTTGAACAATTGGCAATCCTTATTGCATCTTCTATAGTATCATACCCAAGTACTGTAATTACCGGTCCAAATATCTCTTCCGTTGCTATTACAGCATCTTCATTAACATCATAGAAAATCGTAGGTTTCACAGCTTTGGCGTCTTCAGGAATATCCGTTTCTCCTTTGGCTTCATAATATCCACCCGATTCCTTTTTACCAATTTCTATGTATTTCATAACCCTTTCATATTGTTCAGGGCTTACAACACAACCAACATTATTGTCTATGTTAAATGAATCTCCAGGCATATAGTTATCTGCCGCAGCAAAAAGATAATTTAAGAACTTATCTTTGACTTCATTATCTACTATCAGTCTTGATGGAGCTGAGCAAATTTGTCCTTGATTATAGAAAACATTTGCTGCAAGTGTCTCCGCAGCCTTCTTTAAGTCACCACAATTCTTTGTAACAATGTATGGACTTTTACCGCCACATTCCAGTCCAACCTTCTTCATATTACTTGAAGAATAATCAATAATCTTCTTTCCAACTTCAGAAGATCCGGTAAAGAATACACCTCTTACATCCTTATGCTCTGCAAGAGCCTTTCCAACTATTTCTCCTCTTCCCGGAATAACATTATATACACCATCCGGAATTCCAGCTTCCTTTGCAAGCGCAGCTACTCTTATAGCAGAAAGAGATGACTGTTCCGCCGGTTTGATAATAACAGAATTCCCCATTAAAAGTGCAGGAATTGATTTCCAAGAAGTAACTACCATTGGATCGTTCCACGGAGTTATTACTGCTACGACACCTAAAGGTTTTCTATAAATAATTCCAAACGAATCCTTTTTAGGTGGAATTGCAGCGTCATATACCTTATCAACTGCCTCCGCAAAATATCTCACTGCTTCTATAGCTTTAGGAAGTGAGTCATACAAATAATTCTTATACGCCCTACTTGTTTCATATGTATCAAGTCTGGCTAACTCATCAATGTTCTCCTGCATAAGATCAGCGAATTTTAAAATGACATTTTTCCGTTCTTCAGGACTTTTCTCACTCCATACACCTGATTCATAAGCCTTCAAAGCACAGCTAACTGCCATATCAACATCTAATTCATCGCAGTCAGTTATATCTACAATCCTTTTACCTGTAAGAGAACTTATTTTTTCAAGCTTCTTTCCACTCTTAGACATAATATAACTGCCATTAATAAAAGCTCTTGTCTCTATTCTGCTCTCATCTATAAACATATCTTATCCCCCATACTAAATGCCTTTTAACATTTATATAAAAATATTACACTAAATAAATCTATCATATTCATCTACTATTCGAATATTATCTCTATCCTCTGCTATTAGATCATAAATCATTTTATTTGATTCATCTCTCAGACAATGGAAGTCACAAACAACTGAAGGATCGGCAAATTCCATAACAGATTTACGCTGTTCACTATTCCATATATCCTGCATAGAAGTAGTCTTTGCGTTTCCTATTCTAAACTTATCCTTTCCTCTCCAATAAGGACATATATAAACTCCTGATGGACATACAAGGGTTCTTAAGTCAGCAACAACACATCTATGATACTGTTTTCCCTGTTTCTTATCCACGCAATTTAGAGAATCCTCAAGATTAATAGCTTTAATAATACGGAATTTTTCATCCTCAAGCTCATCAAGCTTAGCTATCTCTACCCTTGCCTCCTGCATTCTCTCTGGAGAATGAATTACAAGTGCATGAGCTACTCCACCTGCATAGCTGTAACTTGGTTTAACTTCAAAATAGTCACAACCAAGCTCTTTCGCAAGCTTAGCAGCAGGATAAATATCAGCAATATTGGAAGTTATTCCAAAACCATCTGCCTCTGTACGAATCAGGAAAGAAAAACCCATATTTCCTTTCTTGATCTTTCCTAACTGTCTCATATTATCTATAATATGATCAAACTTAGACTGACCGTCTTTGCCAGGTCTGAGCTTGTCAAAAGTCTCAGCAGTTGCAGCATCAACAGATACTCTGGTCCATTTTGAGTATTCAGCAATAACATCCATATATCTATCGATAAAATATCCATTAGTAGTAATTCCAATATGAATATCATTCTTACCAAGATAATCAATAAGCTTACCAACTGATGGATGAGCAAGCGGTTCACCACCACCTATAAGAATTACAGCTTTTACTCCAATCTCTTTAAACTCTTTTCCCAACTCCAAAAGTCTTTCATTTGAGAAAGAACCATTGTTGGAGATAAGGTCTTCACTTATGCAACCAGGACATGCAAGATTACATGCCTCCGTAGTATCAAGTTCAACAACAAGCGGGCCACTAGTAGTACCCTTATTCCAATCTGTTCCTTTTATTTTCTCAACAACAAATGGTTGATGTAACTTGTCAAGAATATTCATCTTCTGTGCCATAATAACTCTCCCTAATTAAAATTATATCCTTTGTTTTTTGCTAAACAAATATAATCAGTATTATAACATATCTATACT
>JAILEL010000268.1 GCA_024687845.1 Eubacterium sp. | reverse complement strand
GAAGCTACAAGGAAACGGCATGAACCAATATATTCACGGATTTCCTCTGCATCCATTTCCTTATGATACCAGCGAACCTTCGCCTTGTCCTTTACCATATCATAGATCTTATCGCAAACCATAAGGTCATTATTTCTGGTTTTCTCACTTCCAAGGCGCGCAGCATTTGCAATTATGAGGACCTTGTAATCCTCTTCTACAGTCAGCCAATCGATGAAGTCTGCCATAATTCCTGCATAATCAATTCCCAGCTTAGTACATTTCTTCTCAACAACACTACTAAGAGAAAGACCGACCAGTCTCTCATCTGCATCATCATAGAAACGGTCCTCAGCCTTAACCTTGTCCACCATTTCCTTTGCAGCAGGTTCGTCCTCCATAGTAAATGCACCATCAGCGCAAAGCTTTACATTATCTTCAATGCCTATTCCGGCAAGATTATCATAGGTTATCTGACCTCTGGCACAGATAAGTGAAAGCTTCGGAAGAATCCATTTGGCAAGGAAGCGGTTCCATGGATTCTTGAAGGTTCCCATTGCCTGAGAGTACTTCACCACCGGAACTCCCATCATGAGAGGCACTGCAGCACATACAAATGCATAAGTATTCATAATAAATCCACGGCTGTCAACAAAGGATATTCCTGCCTCATCAAGAACCATATCTGTATTCTTATAAGCCTTGAGAATCTTATTCTTAAGGAGCAGCCATCTGATAGGTGGACACCATCTGAACAGCCAGTAGAGAATTGAAAGCGGAAACGCTATAAAGAGCAGCTGTTCCGGCTTACATGAAACTATCTTAACAAAATCCCAGGGAACCTGCTCCCTGTCCGCTTTGGGATATACCGACATCAGATTGATATTCAGTCGCTGTCCATACTTCTTATAAAGCTGTCTGATAGAGCTCTGCAGCATGGCTGCCGCTCCCTTATTTCCACTATAACTCGCCGCCGTAATTGCTATTACAACATCTCTCATCACAATTCTCCATTCAAGATTCGTTTATTGCTCGATAAATTAACTTTCGTTTATTTTTCCTCAGTTTCGTTCTCTTCTGCTTCGTTGTCTTTTGCTTTCTTCTTTAAGCATAGAGCAGAGGATATAATGATTGCAGTAACAACTAAAATAGAAGCCGCCATTGTTATATATATACTCTTCACCAGTTTTGAAGAATTATATACAATTTTCACTTCATGATTTCCGGGTTCAACCACTACTCCATTAAACAGATAGTTAGCACGGAACATTTTAGATCTCTGTCCATCTATAAATACATCCCAGTTACCGTCATAGTAATCAGTAAACATCAGAATTCTTTGTATATCTGTTGAAACGTTCATCAGAATCTCAGTGTCTGAATCGCTCACCACCTGAACCTTCTCAGTATCTGCAAGCGGACGACTCTCCATATCCCATCCTGCATAGTCGCATTCCTGAACATAAACCCTGTTAGCAGCATATTCAGAAGCCATACCCTCAAGGATGGACTCACTTTTTCTGAAGGTTATAACATCTGAGCTGAGATAAACTCTGTCTGCACAGCCTGTCAGCTCATACAGACTAACACCATCGTTTCCTTCATTAGCAAGTGTTGAAGAAGGAACTTCAACCGGTGATGACTGTCTTATTGCCACATATTTAACACCGGCATACATGAGAAGATTGGAATTATCCACATCCTTTGGCTTCATTGCAGTCTTGGTTTTAAACATTGTGTCATCAACTGCCTTCATATACGTTTTAATGTCCACATTCGTATTATGAAGATCATGTGAGATAACATTATGCAGCTTGTAATAAACATTGCTGTTTGGGAACAGCATCCAGCCGCCTCCAACCGGAATATATCTTCTGTCTCCCAGGTTGTCCTGCATATAAGCAACCGTATCAGTCGCTGCAGGAATAATATCTGCATCTTTATCACTGTATGGCAGGTATTCACCAATATACATCGTCATATTCAGTGTGCAGGCAAATGCGATCACACCACAGGCAGTCATTGTAACGGCCTTCTTCGAAAAAAGAATATATATTTCCAATCCTAAGATCATCATACCGAGAAGCGCTACATTTCTCAGCTGATGTGTAACATCTCTATAGCTCATGAAAATATAGATATATAGAGCTGCATTTGCAATATATATCGGATATCTGATAAACCACAGTTTCTTATATTCTTCTTTGTTATCAAGGATATCATTTATCTGAATAGCTGCCAGAACTGACATAGTAAAGCAAAGTGCAGCTATAACTCTTGACTTAAGTGATGAATTTACCGCTGGCATCTTCTTGAATATAAAATCCAACCAGTGAGTATATGCAAGGATGGCTATGATAAACGAGGATATCAGCCAGAACAGCTGCTTCTTCTTAGTGAATCTGATAAATGCAAAAAGCAGCATGAGTATTGCAAAAGCTCCCACATAAACTGTAGTTTCATTCAGATGATGCTTAAGTCCTTCTTTGTAAAGTGGCAGAATAAATGTTCTAAGGCCGGCCAGTTCAATCGTCGAGGTTGCCTGACTGTGCCTTTTCTCAGTGTATCCGTTACTTACAACTGTATTAAATGTGTATAAAACATATGGGAGTGACATGATAACGCCGATGATAACTGCACCAGCAAATCTGAAATATACTCCAAAGATACTCTTAATATCTTTCCTGTATTCCCAGATGGTATTTATCAGTATGTAGAATCCAAGAATATAAAGTACATAGGCAGCATATGCCGGCATTCCCACTACAACCATAATATATATGACAATAGCCATCCAGAACATTTCCAGATTTCTTTTCTTATGAATGAGTCTGTCACCCAGAAGAAGCGCCCATGGAGCCATCATCATAACCTCTGTATGGTGCCAGAAATGCCACATAACCATAGCTGAAGAAAACGCAAATGAAACAGCTCCTGTAACTGCAGCTAGATCTCTGCATTTAAGCTGTTTCAAAAGAAAGCACATACCAAAATAAGCCATAGAAAACTTAAGTATTGACTTAACAAGTATTGCATATTTAATCGGTAATAAAAAAACTAAATTAAAGGGATTCAGATAAACATCTGGAGAGGCCGCGACGCCAAATCCCACATAGCGGTTCCAGAATAAAGATTCCCCATTCTTATAAACATTATAAACTCTGGGAATAAGTGCATCAGCAGTATCAGAGGTATAGATACCATATTTGGTATATCCGACAGTATTCCAGGGCGCTGAATCATATATCAGATTAAGCGGATCCAAACTGTAAATGCCACGCCACACTGCCAGATAAACTACACCTATGGACAGAAACCACACCGCCACAAAAAGGCCTATACTTTTTTTAGTTATAATGCAGTCTGCATCCTTCATCAAAGCACCTCAACCTGTTAAATATTTTACTTGTATCCATCTTCTGGGTTGATATCATCTCTATATCTGTCATAATCCAGACGTCTTACATGATACTGAACATCTTCAAGAATCTTTCTATTCTTTGATATAACATCTGCCAGAAGGCCAATAACGTAGATCATAACACCCATCATGATAAATGTACTGCCCAGCACGAGTGACTGCACATGTCCTGAACCAGAGCCCTGGAAGAACAGAATCAAAAATCTGATATCTATAACGAGACCTGCAAGGAATGGAATTGTTCCAAGAATACTGAAGGTCTGCAGTGGTGAATACATCATGTATGCACGAAGGATAGTAACCATCGATTTCTTAACATATCCGAACATACTGCTGAAAAGCCTTGAAGGTCTTAGCTCTGCATTTGTTCTGATAGGAACAGAAGTCTGTGCTATCTTCTGTCTTCCCGCCTGAACGATTGTTTCAAGAGTGTATGTATATTCATTTGTTACATTTATTCTCATTGCAGCTTCGCGGCTGTATGCTCTGAATCCACTTGGAGCATCAGGAATGTCAGAGTTCGAA
>JAILEL010000242.1 GCA_024687845.1 Eubacterium sp. | reverse complement strand
TATATACCACAGCCTGCTTCTATCATATTTCTCAGGAAGTTTTATCCAATCCACATCATCCTTTTGAATCCTCCAGCCATTTAGTTGATATACCATCCAACCATAATCTTTATAATCTGTTGATATACCATTAAACCAGTATTTCCAATTTTTTCTTTTTACATCATACCACACATAACCATCTGACCGATCATCATAATATCCACAAAATTCTTCATTCCATTCAAGTCTTTTCTCCGGATCTTCATTTTCTGAAACAACCTTATAGACATCCTCATCTATCTCGTCAAGATACAGATATTTTCCATATAATTCCTCATTTGATTCTCTTTTTTCTTCATGATGTTCCACTTCGGCTATTTTTTCAGAAACACCTATATAAATAGCAGCTGATAATGAAACTACAATAAATATAAAAGGAAAAACTGTAAGAATACATATGCAAAGACCAATTACTATTTTTTCAACTAAAGGTCTATCCTTTAATGGCACTTCTGCTGGAGAACTTTCTGTTATTGTTCTTTTTGAATTCTTCAAATCTTAAATAATCTCCATTCTGATACTATGATGTGGGTGTCAAAAGTCAAAATGCTTTTCCTGCAAGCAGGAACGCATTTTGACTTTTGACACTTATGTCATACTATATGTGTTTTAAAGAAAAAACTTCTACACTTTCCTTACAACAAGTGTAACCTTAAAATATCCGTTCTCTATACTAGCAAAGACATCTCCGTCCATCTTGGTCATTAATTGTTTTACTATATATAACCCCAGGCCATTTCCCTGAATATCCGCCTTATTGCTCCCTCTATAAAAGGAATCAAAGATATTATTTATCTCTCCTTCTTCTAAGGTACATCCCGTATTCTCCACAGTAATCAGCTTACAATCCTCTTCTTCGCTGAAGGAAATGCTGATCTTACGTCCATCGCCATATTTGATGGCATTTTCCATCAGATTCTGAAGGGATTCAACAAGTCTATCCTTATCTGCTGACAGCAGTGCATTATCATATTCTCCAACTTCAAATTCTGTATGAATTACACTAAGCTTATCTTTATAATATGCAGTGATACCATCCATAACTTCCTTCAGATAAACCTCACCCATATTTACAGATAGTTCCATGAAGTCCTCACGGGAAAGATTATAAATCTCATCTACATACCCTCGGATTTCTTCAGTTTTGGAAAGTATTCCATTCAAGGCTTCCTGCTTCTTCTCGTCTGTATCATAAAGCCCTTCTGAAAGTGCTTTAGAATAAAGCTGAATAGCGGATAGCGGAGTTTTAATATCATGAGATAGCGAAAGGAGCATGGTCTTCTTTTCCTTTTGATACTCCAGATTCTTTGTCTTACTGTCTTCCAGATTTTCACGGAGCATATCCATTCCCCAAAGGAATTTGCCGAAGAAGCGACTCTTCTCTTCTTTGATTGGTGCTGAAAGATTACCCTTTGCCAGCTCCTGAGTAAGAGAAGACATTTTATCAAATGGCTTTATAACCTTCTGTCCTATATAGATAAAAACTCCTACAGTCAGGAGTAGTCCGGCCGTCATTCCAATATTCATTAGAAGAATAGCTGTACTATCTTTACTTGCTTTATATTCGATTCTATATAGAGTTCCATCTACCTCTTCTACAACATAATCATTATTACAGATTTCAGACGAATTAAAACGACTGACTCTTATAATAGTGCTAAATCCACTTATATCTACTCCTTCCGGATTCTCTCTAAGTGAGGAATCACTCTCCAGGATTCGTACCACTCTTTCCGCTTCTACACGGTAGTACTTTCCAGACTCACGGACGAAAGATAAATAAATGACATTTAAAACTATAATTATCAGAACCTCTGTGATCATGATTACAGTTGCCACTTTTCTGAATCTATTCATTTAATACCTCATGAAAAAGCATGCTAACCAATCACTTAAGTCTTATTCAAATCTATAACCTACTCCCCATACAGTAAGGATACGCTTTGGCTTCTTGGGATCTTCTTCTATCTTTTCACGCAGCCACTTAATATGAACTGTCAACGTTTGAATCTCTGATTCACTGTCACTCCCCCAAATGGTACTAAATAGATATTCTTTCTTTAAAGTGACACCCTTGTTTTCTATAAGAAGCTTCAAAAGCTCAAACTCTTTTGTTGTAACAACAACCTCTTTTCCATCCACCTGAAGACTTTCAGTTACAGTATTAAGTGTCAGGTTGCCTTCCACTACTACTTCCTGAGCATATTTGCGCTTAAATATTCCATTTATCTTCGCTAGCAGAATATCTATGTCATACGGTTTCTCGATATAGTCATCTGCACCAAGATTCAGCCCTTTCAGCTTATCTTCCTTTTCGGTCTTTGCACTCGCTATCAGAATATGAGCATTGGAAGTTTCACGGATCTTGGAACAGACAGCAAAACCATCAATTCCCGGAAGCATCAGGTCCAGAATCACAAGCTTTGCTCCATACATATAAAAGAGCCGTAAAGCTTTTTCTCCGCTGTCAGCAATTGACACTACATAGTTTTCCTTCCTGAGAAATGTTTCAAGAAGTCCACCTATTTCTTTATTGTCTTCAACTATTAATATATCCAGCATATTCTGACCTCCCCAATTTACTTCCCCCAAATGTTTCGTCTCACTTCGATAGCTCCCAGAATATTACAGAGCTTGCGGCAGCAACATTCAAAGAATCTACACCTTCCTTCATAGGTATTTTTGCAACATAGTCACTCGATGCAATCACCTCATCAGCAAGGCCAAAGCCTTCATTTCCCATTATTATTGCAAGCTTATCTTCTTTTTTAAGACACTCATCATCAATACTGATAGAATTATCTGTCAAAGCCATCGCTACAGTTCTGAAGCCTAGCCCCTGTAATAATTTCACATATACAGCTTTATCAGGTGCGGTTTTCTGCCCAGTCATTTTACCAGGAGTCTTTTTAGTGATTTTAGTCCAAGGCATCTGAAATACTGTCCCAACGCTGACTCTGGAAGCTCTTCTATAGAGTGGATCACTTGAGGAACCTGTCAAGATAACCGCATCTATTCCAAGTGCCGCAGCCGATCTGAACATAGCACCTACATTTGTAGGATTCTCAACATCATCAAAAACTGCAATCCTATGACAGCCATCAACTATATCCCTGATTTCCGGAAGGGTTCTCCTTTTCATAATCGCCAGAACACCACGAGTAATATTAACCCCTGTCATACCTGCTATAGTTTCATAGTCAGCTATATATACGGGAATGCGCCTGTCATTATTCGAGGAAGACATAATAATTTCCTCAAACCGTCTGCACATCTCTTCTGCCACACTATCTATCATAACAAATGAACGTGGCTCATATCCTGCCATGAGCGCACGTTCTATAACCATTGGACTTTCAACAGCGAATAGTCCCAGCTCCGGCTCAAAAAAATGCAATAGCTGATTTTCATTTGTTGAAAAATATAGTTCCAGTTCAGATCTTTCTTTTAATGTTTTAATATCTATATATTCAAATTTCATTTTATAGTATATATTCCATTCCTATTTTCTGAGGCTTCAGCCCCATAGTTTCATAGAATTTAACAGCTCCGGGATTACAACTCCAAACATTCAGAGTTATATTATAGAATCCCTCTGCCTTCGCATACTCAACTACATAGTTGTATAAAGTCTCGCCGACCTTTTGTCCTCTGATATTTTCATCAACACAGATATCGTCTATGTATAAAGTCCTTATATCTGTCAGTACCGAATCATTCTTAAACTGCTTATGAATGCAGAAGGCATGTCCCAATATCTTCCCATCCTCATTTACACAGACAAAAACCGGTGTAGAATCATCTGCTATTATTGTCTCAAGCTCTTCAGCATTATACTTGGTTGCCGGTCCCTTAAATATATCCGGGCGTCCATTATGATGCACCATATCAACCTGGATCAGAAGTTCAAGTATTTCGGATATATCTTCCTTTTGGGCTCTCCTAACATATTTCATCTCTTTAATCCTATCATTCGCCAGTTTTTTCTGACTTATCTTTCTTCTCAGTTTCCTTCTTTTCAGTATCCTTCTTGCTGCTTTCTTTTAATTCCTTTTTCTTTTTCTCATCAAGAACTTTCTTCTTCAGCTTTTTAATCTTCTTTATTTCTTTTTCTTTTTTTATTTCTTCTTTTTTATCCGCTTTTTCTTTCTCACGTTTTTCTTTGGCGGCTTTTTCCTTAGAAGCCTTTTCCTTCTCGTACTTTTCTTTTGCAGCTTTATCCTTCTCAGCTTTTTCTTTCTCAGACTTTTCTTTTTTATCTTTTTCGGTCTTGTCTTTCTTCGACTTCTTAGATTCTTCTGATTTTTTCTCCAGCTTATCCTTTATGCTCGAAGATGCAGCCTCCAATTGTCCAAGGTCTTTTCTGCTATTATCGGCTCCATCTTTTATATTTGCCTCTGCCTTAAGCATTTCTTCAATATATTTTGTACGATAATAGGTTTCAAGTGCTTTATACTCTTCGGAATGTCTGTCTACAATCCTGCCGTGCATCGCATCAAGGCTCTCATCTCTTGCAAGTCTCTTAATAACATGACCCGATATACTCCTTGAATGGCTTGCAATCCTCGTAAAGCTGTTTACCAGATCATATAAAGCAACTCCACCTGCCACTCCGCAGTCTCCCACCTGGAGTCTTAGTACATGATGAGATTCCAGAATAGCCTTCATTTCCTTGATTATCTTGGCAAGCGGCTGAATCTTATAAGCCTGGTTCATGTTCTCACTGTCAAATGCAGTAAAAGTCATCTTAATCATATGTCTTACTGCCTCTGTCATTTCAGCAATTTCCAGAGCTCCCTTATCAGAAAAAACAACCTTTCCTTCATTGCATTCCTGTGCAGTAAATGCAATGTTCATGCAGTAGTCACCAATACGTTCATAATCACCAATTGAATTCAATATTGCTGTAACCATATTCTGATTATCAATAGTAAGGCGTTTACGATTGATTCTAACAATATAATCCGACATTACAGTTTCACATTTATCGATAAAATTCTCATTATCAGCCAGTCTGTTAAATGCATTCTTGTCGTATTCTGTAATCAGTCCTGTTGCAATTTCATAATTTTCAAGTATCTTCTCACCCATTACATGCATAAGCTCCTTGCACTGAGTAAGTGCAATACCCGGTGTTTTAAGAAGCATATCATCAAGACGTCTCAGTTCTTCATCACCATATACCTCATCACTGTCCTTCAGTATTTTACCAGTAAGACTAGCCATTCCATTTGAAAATGGAAGCAGGATTATACTGATGATAAGATTAAAGCCCAAATGAATATTTGCTATATCTCCACGATTAACAACCTTCGAGAAAAATGGAATCCCGACGGTATAATAAATGCTGTATATTATTATTGAAAATATTAATGCACCTGCAATATTAAAAAGCAGGTAACTCATAGCTACTCTTTTAGCTTTTTTATTAGCTCCAATACTACCCAATAATATTGTCATGCATTTTCCTATATTCTGACCTATGATTATCGGAACAGCTATTCCATATGTAACACTTCCTGTTGCAGAAAGCGCCTGAAGAATACCTACAGATGCACTGGAGCTCTGAATTACAGCAGTAAGCACCAATCCTGTAAGAATACCGAGAAATGGATTGTTGAACGACAAAAAGAAGCTTTGGAATTTCTCAGACTCCTTAAGAGGTGCAAAAACCTCTTCCATCATAGTCATACCATAAAATAATGTTCCAAGGCCTATAAGAATTCCGGCAACATCCTTCAGCTTCTGTTTCTTAGTAAAAAGGTGAATAAATACACCGACTGCAACAAGCATCGGTGCAAAAGACGATGGCTTAAGTAATTTAAGAACAAGACTTCCTGATCCCAAATCTCCTAATCTCAGGATCTGTGCAGTAACGGTACTTCCTACATTTGCTCCATAAACAACAGGAATAGCCTGACCAAGTGTCATGATTCCCGCATTTACAAAGCCTATAAGCATTATCGTAGTTGCAGCAGAACTCTGAATAATACCAGTAACACCAAGACCAAGTCCCCAGCCCTTTAGAGCACCTACACCCTTACGCTTACTAGTCGTGAGTGTCTGTAATATCTTAGCAAGTCCTGAGCCTGCTATTTTCTCAAGAGATGAGCCCATAAGGCTCATTCCGAAAAGGAAAAGACCAACTCCTCCAAATAATTCCAATATACTAATCACGTTTTTCTCCTATAAAAAGATAAACAAAAAGTTTTTTTAGCCTGTAAATCAAGAAAGCAAGGCTAATTATATCACGTAAAACTGTAGTCGAAAAGTAGGATTTGTGATATATTTATCTTCGGAGTTTTTATAATAGTTACAATTTACAATTTATAACTATTCGTTACTATTGTTACAGTTACTATTTACGGAGACTATAAACAAATGAATTTTGATCAAAGTGCTTTTCTAAACAATTCACCTGATTTAATTAAAATGAGAAAGTCTCAGAACACTCTTATCATTACTGGAATGGGCGTTTTATTATTCGGAATCTGGAATGTAATCAAAACAATAGGAATAATCTTCCTAAATCGAGCAGTTATTATTCAAGCCTTAAAAGATCAATTGGAGCTTACCAGTGAAGATTTGGTTGACATCACTGACAATATTCTTTTCTTTGTATTCCTTTTTATTATGGCACTCTATCTCTCTTTTGGCGTTATCACAAGAACGATAGTAGGATTCTCCGCGATATCAGAGGGTAAAAAATATCGTCACAGAAAATTATACCTAGTCGTCTGTTTTCTTCTTATATTTGGAAGTATGTTTGATATTGTAAATACTCTTTTATATTATAATGATGAAACATTGGAGCTATTCAATTTAGAAGCCGAAAATTCAGCAACTGTTTCTATTATAATAGAAATCACCTCTATCATCATTATAATAGAAATGCTTGTCGCTGCCTTCAGGGTACGATATTTCCAAAACAATCTGCAGCAGCTAAAGGAGATGCAAGCGTCAGATAATAACAATACTGCTGACAATGCAGAAGATAAGAATATGGCGGCTAACAAAACAGTGACTCCAAATATCACTTCTAGCAAAGCAGATACCCCGGCTATTGATGAAAAAGAAATAGAAAAAATCGAAACGAAGATAGATGATTTGAAAAAATCAGAATTAATAGAGAAATAAATGTTTCTATTCACTGTTAGAACCGTGAATAGTAAAATAGTCTCATATCAGGAGAACAATACAATGCAGCTTGATTTTCATTATTATGCCACATATGCAGCGGCATATATCGCGGGTTACTCCCACGAAGAAAGTCTTAAAATAGCATATTGTGCCCAATTTGTGGATTGCTGTTCCAAAACCCTTCTTCTCAAGATCGGAGGGCCTGTTTCAGCTGCTACTACCCAGCTGCAGCTTGAGCTCATGGAGGCAGATACTGATCTGGTAGGGTTGCAAAATATCACAAGAATCTGGGCCTCGTTCCATTTTCTTCCTGGAGACCTTTATGCAAAGAAAAAAAAGTGCAGCAGAGCTTATCTAAACAAATACCGTCTTATATGCAATACAAATAGTGAACTTCTTATCGACACTGTTGAACGTGCAAGAGGAAAAGGTCCTCAGGCAGTTGGTGTTGCTATGCATATTCTCGCTGATACCTGGGCTCACAGATATTTTGCCGGAACTCCTTCTCTCGTAATCAATAACACCAATTATGACTTCTATGAGATAATACCGGATGGAAATGGTTTCACAGAAAGACTCGTCAAATTCAACCACAATCCGGCAACACCTGATGTTCCCGAGAAGGGTATATATACCAACAGTATCTATCAGGGAAACGAGAATTCAATCATGAATCTCGGACATGGAAGAGCAGGACATTTTCCAGATTACAGCTATGCCCGGTACAAATATATGCCTGCCTGGGGTGGATACTCAGAAATAGTCAAGGATAATCCATCAGACTTTCGATTTGCCTTTATGCAAATGATCTACGCTATGCAAACTCTCCGTACTGAGGGAGGAAGATTCGAGATATACAGATATGCAGATGAAGAGATTGAACCATGGTCTGATGAAATAAACGAGATTCTTCAGAAAAGGCAGATAGATGCCTGTGCTGATTGGAAAGCATTTGCTGAAAAGCTGTCTGGATGCGAAGTACCTGATTTTGATATAAATCAGTATCAGGATGAATATATGAATGCTGACAAAGACAGCAAAGATGATACATTTCTTGGAAGATTCATCATTGCCGCACTTGGTCAAAAAAGCATGGTAACTAACAGAATCTTTACTTCCGGAAGTCTGCTGGCTGGCTTCTCTGTGGATTTTAGCAAAAAAGGCTTTAAAGGAATGAAAGATTTTCAGAAGCTTGTGAATGAATATACTAAGTCACAGCTGCCAATAGAAAATAGAGATGATTTCTTGCGCTAAATAGAAAGCATACTGGAGAAATGTAAAATGACAAAAACGAAACGAATTACCACTGCCCTTAAAGGGCTCCTAATCTTACTTTTTGCAGCTATCTTAATTCTTGCTCCTGAAGAGGGTCCCGGAGAAGTAACTGTAATAGTCGGATTGGGACTTGCTCTAAAAGGATTTGGAGAAATAGTATATTATTTTCATATGGCAAGATTCATGGTAGGTGGTAAATATGTGCTCTATCGGGGAATCATTATTCTTGATGTTGGTCTTATAGCTACATCTATGGCTGATGAAAAAGGTGTTCTTATAATATTATGTGTTGCTATCATCAATGCTGCCACCGGAATCATCGCAATACTCAGAGCCCGCGAAACCATAGGTGCCGGATCTCCTAAATGGAAATATTATGTCAGTTATGGTGTAGTTTCAATTATTTTAGTAGTCCTTGTCATCTTGAGCATGATATTCCAGAGCGAACCAGTTATAGCGGTCTATGTATATGCATTTCATCTGGCTCATGTAGGTTTCCAGAAATTCTCAAGTGCACTGAAAAAAACTGCTATCGTATATATTCCATAGATATACGCGCCGCAATATACATTATAAAAGCCCGTCAGTGCACTAAATGCATTAGCGGGCTTTTCAGTTTTAATCCATTAACTTTCCAAAGGCTTCAGCATAGATATTTTCATCGCTTATACCTTCTTCTGTCCGTAGGACTGCTTCTGATTTTATTCGAAGTGTTATTCGATTTCCCTCGACTTCATTTATACTGTTCAGCTTTTCTTTAATCTCATTATCCAATGCTAACAGTTCTTCTTTTGTTTCCACATAAGTAAGAATTGCGAATATTGACTCTTTGACTCTTGCAACAGCACAGGACTGACCTGTCACTTCGGTTATTCCCTCGCCAATCGCTTTCAGTACTTTATTTGAAAAATCATCACCAAAGGATATAAGTATACTGTCATATCTTTTATTTGTAAGTACAATCAAGCCATAGCAGTTCTTCTTTTCATTATACTGAATAGCATAATCTATCATTGAATCAATAAAAGCTTGTGCATTCATTAAACCAGTTACCGAATCCAACTTGATAATGCTGCTTTTTTTCCCAAATCTTACTAATTCATCATCAATGTCTTCAAAATAACCAACAAGTCCTGCAATCTTTCCATTTTCATAATATGGCATCTTGTTGCAGATAATATTATGAATAACTCCCTTAACAATGCATTTTCCTTGAACATTAAACTTATGTTCACCCTTGTTAATTACATCGATTTCATCCGTCATGTATGGCTCTTCTTCTATATGCCAATGCATGTCTTCATCATTTTTTCCCAGGATTTCATCTAAAGAGTTCAGTCCATAGTATTCTAAGAAGGCGCGGCTTGCACCTCTGAATTGCCTGTCCTTATCCTTCCAGAAGAATTTGATACTGCTGTTCCAAATCAGATTATTCCATAGATTTGAATATTCAGGATCATTCTTCATTGCTTCATCTGATACTGTTGAAACCGCTTCATCAAATGGCTTAATACAACTCAGATATTCATTGGTTCCTGTACCGTCAATCATCATCATGTAGTTCTCTATCCAACGATAATTACCATCAGAGCCTTTAATTCTGAACTTCTCGTAAATGTATCCCGCCGGACTTGCCTTGACTCTTTCCTTTAATGTTGTAATATCCGTATATGCTCTGTATCTTTCAGCATCTATTGGAAAAACAACTTCTTTTGCAAAATAATCTATACTCTTGTCAAGCTCATCATTTTCAATAACATTCTTGTCAATATATTTATTACCACCAAGTAATGGTACAAGCTTATTATTCTTAAGATCCAATACATGAACACCCTCGAAGAGCTGATTGATTTCTTTAAGCTTTGCGTTTATCATCTCAGTTTCTTCAGCATATGTATCCAGAGTGATATTTAATACTGAACATTTATAGAGATAACGTCCGCCTATACTCGCAAGCTCCTCAACTGTAAGACTGAGAATATTCCCATTTTCAGTATAATAAAATGTTTCAGGTTTATCTGATTTATGAACAATATCTGCAAACTCACGATACTTTATCATTAGTGGAGAGCCAGTCTTAAATATCCTGCGATTGATTTCCTCTAGACATGGTGTTTCCTCACCAAAAACCTGTCTCATATACTGACGGTTCATATATAGTGTTTTAAAATTCTCGCCATCATCTTCCACAAGATATATCGGAGTATCCGTTGCCCTGACATTGAAGCTGGCAATTTCGTAAAAATGTCTCCATTTTCTACGCTCTATATCTACCCTTTTCTCCAATAGATGCTCGAACATATCCTCAATAGGTTCAGGTTTTCCATAATAATATCCCTGAATTCTTTCGCAGCCAATCTCTCTCAGAAAATCAAGATGCTCCTGGGTTTCAACACCTTCAGCCAGCGTCTTTATTCCGATGTCCTTAGCCATCTGAATAGTAGCACGTACTATACTTTTTGATTTTTCAGTAAATGGTCTGAGGAATCTCATATCCAGCTTAAGCATATCGAACTTGTAATCCTTAAGCAGCGTAAGTGATGAATATCCACTTCCGAAATCGTCCATCCATATCTCATAGCCTGATTCTCTGAATTTGGAAATGACATCACGCATCAATTCCTCATCCTTTACAATCATACTTTCAGTTATCTCAATATGTATATAATCTCTTGGAATATCGTATTTTTCTACCGCTCTTTCTACAACCTCAAGCATATCGCACATAATAAAATCAAGGCGCGAAAAATTAACCGATACTGGAACTACCGGTAGCTTATTTTTAATTCTTTCATGAATGCACTGACACACTTTTTCAACTACATAGCTGTCAAGCTTATGAATGCACTGCTCTTTTTCAAGCACAGTAATAAATCTGTCCGGCATCAGGAATCCTATCTGAGGATCCTGCCATCTGACGAGAGATTCCATGCCACAGAGCTGACCAGTCAGCGAGCGAATAACTGGCTGATAGTATATTTTAATCCAGTCATTTTTAATAGCTTCATCAATTTTTCTTATTACGTACTCAGTTGCATTTACCTCATCTGCAAGCTTATCAGAATAAACACTGACATCACTCTTTGGATCATGTTTTACATAATCACATGCAATCTTGGCAAAAGACAGAGCCGACTCGACATTAAAACTATTATTTAATTCAAATTTATATATACCAAACTTACAGATTACATTAAAACGGCTTCCATAAGTATCGCGGAAGATTACATTTGCCTTATTAGTCTTCTGCTCTACTCCTTCATACTTGTCAAATACAGCAAAATGGTCATCCGAAATTCTGGAAATGTAAGCACCTGCATAAACTCTGCTCAGTGTATCTGCGATAACCTTGAGGCACCTGTCACCCTCATCAACGCCTCTGTTGATATTAAGCAGTTTAAAGTTCACGAGATTAAGATACACGATTGCATAGTCACTTGTATCAATCTCCACCCCTTTTTTATTTATGCCATCAACATATTTCTTAAAAAGCTTCCTGCCAGTAAGCCCCGTCAATCTGTCAGTCTCATTCTCCGTACTATCAACACCACGAATGAATATGTTATTATAAAAAAGTCCGCCCTCCTGCTCATCTCTGACATAAGACCAGTGATTTACAATTCGACGAACATTACCCTTCTTTGTATTTGAACAATAAAAAACATAGCCACTACAGCAGTCCTGTTCTTCACGACGGATTTCTATCTGATTTTTTACAATACCAAAAGTAGCATCATTTACAATGCCCTCAAATGTTCCACCTGTGTAATCCATAAAATCGTCAAAATCTTCGCATTCCAACAGACGAATCGTTTCTTGATTCACATAAATAATCTCTTTATTTTCACTATCACGATAGACAAAAGCTCCACCAGGCATATTGTTTATAAAATCATAATTTATCCTATCATCAGAAAACCCCATATAGTCTCCTCCATAACACACCTTTCTGACAATAAACTATAACCTTAAGTATATCACAAAGCAAGCAATATGTCACTTTTTTCCAGTCAAATAATAGACTGCAAGGGCTGTTCTATGGGAAAGATTTTCTTTGGACAAAATATTTGTTATATAATTCTTTACAGTCCCTTCTGAAATAAAAAGCTTTGCGGCGATTTCCTTATTTGAAAGTCCCTCTGCTACCGCTTTTATTATATCCATTTCTCTTTCTGAATAACCTGATGAATCGAACTCATTTCCAACTCCTGGGGCGCTTTCATTTTCTCCTCCCGTCTTACCGGCCAGAGACTCTAAAATGCTTCCTTCCATTACACCGGTTCCATTGTATACAGACTTTATCATCTGTTTTAAATGATCCGGAGTATGATTTTTAATAAGATATCCCTTAGCCCCAGCTCTAAGCGCCTGCTGAACTAATGCATCATCATCAAAGGTTGTAAGGATAAGAACTTTTCCAAGATTATGCTCAACTATATATTTGGTAGCTTCAATTCCATCCATCTCCGGCATCTGAATATCCATAAGGAATACATCTGGCATATTCTTTTCAGCAATCTCAATTGCCTCACGTCCATTGGCGGCACTTCCCAGCACATCAAAATCATCATCCACATCAAGGATGATCTTCATGCCATCTCGAACAAAATCACTATCATCAGCTATTATTACTTTTATCTTGTCCATATTTCATCCTTTCAAGACTATCTATAGTGGCAGTATCATAGTCACTTTAAAGCCAACTTCAGTTTCAAAATCGATAGTACCATTTACAGCTCTTACTCTCTGACGCATTCCTGAGATACCCATTCCATCTTCAAAACATGGACAACCTTTTCCGTCGTCCTTGATGCTGCATCTCACCATTTTATTCATTACTGTAATATTTATATCTAATCGATGACATTTTGCATACTTCATGGAATTAGTAACTGCTTCAAATGCATTATCAAGGATTACTTCCCACAAGGCATCACTAATCTGGACCGAATCGCCTTCAACACTCAGCTCTGTCTCAACGCCCTTATCTTCACAATCTTCGCATAGCTTATAAAGCTCCAGCATGGCAAGATCCTTCTTCTCCGGTCTTTCCTTACGAAGTATTACCCTTATCTCGTCCATTCCAGTACGGAGCTGATCTATAACCGCCTGAGCCATAGTCTGCGCTTTTTCCGGATCCTTATCCATAATAATCTTAATGGCTTCAAGTTGATAGATTGACCCATTTATATTATGTCCCAGCTTGTCATGGAGAGTCTGTGAAAGCTTCGCTCTCTCCTCAAGAATCTGATTCTCAGTCTTCAGCATATTTCTCCTGAGTTCCGCCTTGGCTGCATATTCCGTTTCCTGAATATCCCGTTTCAGTCCCTGCTCAAGAACCGTATCTTCCATCATTCGTTTCTTATATTTCTGAATTATAAAGTTGTTCTGAATATAGATTACTGCCAGAAATGTAAGCATTATAAATCTTGAAATGAGTCCAATAGGCGTATCTACTAATGTAAAAATAATTGGGAAAAAATAAATCACCATAGGAGTCTCTGGAAACTCTGACATTATCTCATATATCAGAAATGGTATAAGCAAAATAAAGCATCTTCCTCCAGCTTTGCACAGAAAAACAAGAACCAGGGTTGCTGCACCCAGAAATGCAAATCTATACCTACTGCCAATAATCTCCTTAATTGCTAAAATACCAATAAATAACGACATAAGCAGGAGTACCCGTAAGGATACTCCTGTCCCATATTTGTCATATATATTATCTACTCCAAGTTTTGACATCATGCAGCAAGTTGAGATTATCAGCATCAATGCAATTCTTACAGCAGAGAAATAATTTTCTTTAAACTGATTACTCATATTCACATTTAGCACTTATACAGATTTTATTTTTTCAGACTATTACTCTTCTGCTCCTTTTAACTTAAGACCAACGCTTCCAAGGCTCAGGAGCACGAACAGGTACGCTACTGTAACACATAATAACATAGTCCAGGCACTTTTGTCTCTTAAAAATAGCATTACAGTTCCATCTACAAACCATTTCTGTGGCATAAGTTCTGACAGTGATTGTATGAATTTTGAGGTTCCTCCCAGTGGGAAATAAAGCCCTGATAACATTGAAGACAAACACCATACTGTAAATGATACTATAGTGGCTCCCATAACATTTCCTACAAGTACTCCTGTAAGAAGCGATAATGTACAGAAGATAAGTCCCATAAGGAAAATGATAATCATAAGACTAAGTCTTCCAAGTCCCATTTGAGTACTATCTATAAAAAATGTACATATAGTAAGCACACCTGAAAGAATAAGGGATATGATAATACTAGAAGTAAACTTTGCAGCAAAATACGAAATCTCACTCTTTCCTGCAAGTTTTATTCTTGTTAATACATCATTATTGATTTCTTTTATAACTGTAGAAGCCAGAAGCGTTCCAATTAGTACGAAACCAAGTGTCATAAAAACAAACGTATATCCCATATTTGTTTTCTGATCTATCTGTGACTTTGTAAGATTCTTGTCAGCGCTGCTTTCAAGTATTGTTACTGACTTCTCAGGTGCAACTTCATCAATACTCTCAAGCTGAGATAATATAGTCTGATCTGTATATTCAGAAACCTTTGAAGCCGCATTTATCTTTTGCATCGTATATGCCAGCTTTTCATTTAGTACATCAATTCTTTCATCATCTGAAAGTACATAAATTGTAATAGCCTTGTCGTACTCTCCATTCTTTATGTATTCATCGAAGTTCTTATCAATATAGAGAGCCGCTCCCATACGGTCATTCTGACCATCATAGACAGCCCTGTCATCTGCTTCAGTCTTTGTCATTTCCAGTGCTTTTGCACGACCAACCTTGAACATTCCGGATTTAGCCAGCTTATCAAGCATATAGTCAGACAGCTCGCTGCCTGAAGCATCATAAACCTTTACTGCGAATTTGGCATCACTTGCATAATATGCAACCTTTTCGTCTATCCCCTCAAGTTCCAGTACCCCCATATTTACATTATTATGATAATAATATGACTGGTTCTCTTCCTGAATATTAAGCATTAAGGTTGACAATATCGGAAGGCTGATAACACAAAGCCAAAATCCCACATTTCTAAAAATAAGTTTTAATGTTGTTTTTAATATTCCTATCATGCTCTACCGCTCCTTACCTTGCTGATCAGTACTGCCAAGACTGAAAATACAACTAATAATCCTATTGATACAATAATTGAAATATTTACATAATCACTATGTCCCATACATGAAAGCTCTACCAGTGATCTATTTGTATAATAAATTGGCGATAGTTCCTTTAATATCTGGGAATGTGATGAAAACATATATGTTTCAAATGATCCACCGAAGAATCCCCAAAGCCATACTATAACAAATGTTATTATGATTGTTGCTGCCATACTATCTGTTAGTGTCAGGAACATAAGCTCCATAGCCAGTGTTCCAAGTATTAGAAATAAAAGTATAAGTATTGACAGTCCTGGATTTCCCCAATGTACATCCATCAATGCTATAAGTGCCAATGCCGAAATAGCTAAACCTACTGAAACTGCAGCAGTTACTGATATAATTCTTGCCAGATATAACTTGACATTTGAAACATTTGAAACCTGATATCTTCTAGCTATCTTATTCTTCTTTTCCTTTGAGAAAAATGCAGCTCCACATACTACTGAAAATGATGCAAAGTACACTATCTCAATAATTCCATAATAATCTGCTGAATTAATTGCAGGAACAAACTCAGGATGTTCCACATTTAATATTTTCTCCGGCTCATTATCTACTTCTATAGTCTCCATGCCAACAGCCTGTAAAAAGGCTGCATCACTTGATTCTTCAAAAGCTTCAGTAAGTGAATACTCTAATATATGTCCTTCTACTTTCGAATCTTTAACTTCATAAATCTTATAATCTTCCTTTTCAAACTCAACAAATCCAGCCAGATCATGTTCTCTGATCATATTTTCAGGATCACCCTTACTATATTCAACAAAGCTGACTCCATTGTCCTCAAAGCTCTCAATCATAGAATCCAGATGATCTTCAAATACACTTCCGTCTTCAATTCTATATCCAACCTCAAAGTTATCAACACTCTTGTAGGAATCCATTAAAGAATTAAATGCACTTATAAGAATTGCCGCTATAATCGTTGGTCCAAGTACATATACCAGAACAGTCATTGGACTTCTGAGCATTAGTTTAATATTATTTTTTATAAGATATCGTATCATTTTGTCCCTCGCATAATTTCTAATGTACAATTTACAAATCTCTAAGCTTCTTACCTGTAAGTGTAAGGAATACTTCTTCAAGAGTTACCTTTGATGTATCATCTACCACCAGTTTCTTAAGCTCTTCACTGGTTCCTATTGCGATAAGCTTTCCGTTATCCATAATTGCTATCCTATGACAGATAGCCTCAACCTCTTCCATATAATGACTGGTATAGATAACTGTGGCTCCATTCCGATTTGACTCTTTAATCTTCTCGAGAATAAAGTTTCTTGACTGTGGATCTATACCAACTGTAGGTTCATCAAAGATCAGTAGATCTGGATGATGTCCGATGGCACATGCTATATTTAGTCTTCTCTTCATACCTCCTGAGAACGTCTTAGCATAATCATTTCTTCTGTCAGAAAGTCCTACATACTCCAGACTCTCATTTATTCTTTCCTTCAGCTCTGAACCCTTGATTCCATATAGTGAAGTGAACAGTTCCACATTTTCCCATGCTTTAAGACTTCCATGAATCGCCAGGTCCTGAGGTATAAATCCCAAATGCTTACTCAGCTCCTTTTTATTCTTGCGAAAATCCTTTCCCATGAATTCCACACTTCCCAGTGTAGGCTTTACAATGTTGCAGATCATGTTCATGGTTGTACTTTTTCCCGCTCCGTTTGGACCAAGAAGTCCGAAAACCTCGCCCTCTTTAATCTCTATATTCAGGTTATCAACTACCACCTTGTTACCATATTTTTTTGTAAGATCATTTGTTTTTAAAATCGTTTCCATAATCAATCTCCATATTATATTTTTCTGTTTTTCATAACTTTTCATTAGGTACTTTTGACACCCATATCATAATATACAAAAAGAGTGTGTCATTTGATTCAGGTTTTCATCTGACACACTCAGTATATGTTTTTTCTATTTTGTTTTGTAGTGAAAAAAGATACATTCGAATATGACTTTAGTCACATTATTCATTTTCACCTATTATTGATTCAGAAACCAGAATATTTTTGCCGTGCTGCTTTCCGTAGTACATCCTCTCATCCGCAGTCTTTATAATTTCCTCTGGTTTTTTATAGGAATCCAGTTTTTGTTCCACACCAATGGTAATAGTAACAAATATCCTTTTATTATAAAAAGGTGTAGGATTTTGTTCTATATTTTTTCTCAGTGTTTCAAGCTTTGCCTTAGCAACATCAAAACTATAATTCTTCATCAGAATAACAATCTCTTCTCCGCCCCATCGGCAAATATCGCATCCCTGCATTTCCTTCTGCATCAGCTTGGTAATATGACGAAGAACCTCATCACCACCATCATGCCCATAGGAATCATTTACCTTTTTAAAATCATCTATGTCGCAAAATGCGATACAGAATGGATTAGACTTGTTCTCCATAAGTGGTTCAATAAGTGGCAAAAATCCTCGTCGATTCAAAAGAGTTGTTAGAACATCCTTATTTGCATCTGATGACAGCTGCTCATTTCTTTGTTCAAGATTCCTAACATCATATTCACTTTCATATATGTATAGCACATTGTAGAATATCGTTGAAAAGACCATCGCAAATGCTGAAACAACAACTAAGATAAATCTTTCCGCTGGTTCTAGCTCATAGATTGGCTCTATACTTGCAAATCTCGCATACATTATGACGAATATCGCAAAATTAAGTGCCAGCATGAAAAAAACGCTCCACCTTTTAACTCCACTAAACAGGAAGCTGCCAAAATATATGATAATAGGGACAATCGAGAAAAGAAAACAATAAGTTCCGCAGCGAAGTCCTACGTAATATGTGGACACAATAGTATAAAGAGTAACCTCTGCTATAATACTGATATAAACAGGCATGATGTGATTATATTTACAGAGAATCATGCAGAACACATATACTCCAACGCTGAAGCAGTTAAACTTCCACAATGGTCCTACACCGGCGACACCAAAAATAATCAGTAGTATTACATGTACAAGACACATAACTCCAACCGTAAACATGAAACCATTATGAATAAGAAAATGCATTATTTTATCGATTGTTCTCATTCATCCATACTCCGCAAATATTACTAAACAGATGCTTTATTCATTTTCTAACAAACTCTGTTTTATGTCAACAAAATTATTATTTTTTCTCTGCTTCATAGATCAATTCGCCTAGGCTATTCCGAGGCTTTTGGTGCTGTGCTATTCTGGAAAACAGGCAAGTTTAGAGTCCAATTAATTAGAAATCTCTATACTAGTATTCTGAGCCGATTAATGACTGTTCCTATTACTATTTACAGTTGACTCAGAATGTGTGACAGTTTCTGGCAGATCTCTGTATATTCTTGTATAAAGGCTTCTGAATTCTCATAGATATAATCAGTGTCGTCATCTTTTGCTGCGAACTCATGAGTCTTTGCTTTTTCGCTGAATTCTTTCAGTCCTATGGTTGCCATTGAACTTTTTATAGAGTGAGCATCTATTCTATAGGAATTAATATCCTTTTCATCTAGACTTTTTCTCATCCTTTCTATACGTTCCTGGCTTTCTGTCGCTATATCTTCAATAATTTCACGAAGCAAGCTCTCATCTCCACCACAATATGCGAGAGCTGTATCATAATCAAGCCCGTCTATGGAGGCCAGCCCGTCTTTTAAGGATTCAATATCATCATCTGCTGTTGAAGTAGGGAAAAACTCAAGTATCTCATCATCAGAAGTTTCTTCTATCTCGTTTTCATTCTTAATCTTATCCTTAGGAAGTATTCTTCTTACCGTTTCTTCTAGTACCTTAGGATCTAAAGGCTTGGTAAGATAATCATCAAAGCCTTCATTAATATACATCTGTCTGCTTCCAGCTACTGCATTTGCCGTAAGAACAATTGTTTTAGTTTCTTTGTTAAGTGAATCTGCTGATTCTCTTATAATATGCAGTGTTTCTATTCCATCCGGTGACGGCATCATATGATCCAGGAGAATAAGATCATACTTATTCTCTTTACATTTCTGAATAGCGCTCTCACCAGAGCTGCAAAGATCCGGCACTATTCCATTTTTCTTAAGGAAGAGCTTAACAATCTTAAGGTTTGACTGATTGTCATCAACTGCAAGAATCTTTGCATCAGGAGCCATAAAGCTGTAGGAGTTATCCTCAGTCGTATGCTCATTTCTTCGCTCCATAAAATCACTCTTAAGAGTTTCACGTGATTTATATTTCACTGGAAGCTTCACCCAGAACTCTGAACCAACTCCATACTCACTCTCAACTCCATAGCTTCCGTCCATGGAATCTACTATACTCTTTACGATGGCCAGTCCCAGACCTGTGCCTTCAATACTTGCATTTGCCTTGACATCTACTCTTGAAAAGGCTTCAAACAAATGCTCCTGCTCTTCTTCACGTATTCCTTTTCCTGTATCCTTAACTATAAGCTTCAGTTCATAGCCAGTATCTGTATAATTTCCACCTATCTTAAGTGTTATTGTACCAGTTTCGGTGTATTTGACAGCATTGTTCATCAGGTTGACAAGTATCTGTCTTATTCGGAATTCATCACTAATCAGCTCTTCAGGAACTTCTTCAAATATTTCGAATCTCAGCTCAAGAGATTTTTCTTCTGACCTTTCTTTTATAAGAGAAATAACATCATAAAGCATCTCAGACATAAGAAATTCTGATTCTTTGATCTCCAGCTTCCCAGATTCTATCTTAGTAAAATCAAGGACATCATTTACCAGCATCAGAAGCATCTTGCCTGAAGTTTTTATACTTCTTGAATACTCATCGATGGTCTTATCATTGTTTTCTCTGAGTATCATCTCATTCATACCTAGAATAGCATTGATCGGTGTTCTGATCTCATGAGACATGCTGGCAAGAAATCTTGTCTTTGCCTCAGAAATGTCGATTGCATGCTGTTTTTCCATATTCATCATTCTGAGATCATGCACCTGCTGAATAACTATAAATGTAAGCAGAAAAGCAAGTCCGACAACCATTGGAATGGATTCTCTGACTATCCTCATTTCTAGGAGAATATTTAACAGCTCAAACAGACACCCCAGAAGGAATCCAAGGAAACCAAGGAATGTATAACGGTAAGAAACTGCATTTCCCCGAGCTGCATCTACAATAAGTATGAAAATACCTGCTGCAACAAGAAATGCAAGCACTCCGTTTGCAACATCAATCATATTATAAAAATTCACTATGCCAGAAAAATGGAGGATCGGCCATACCACGGCATTGAGAATCGATACCAGAGAAATAATTAACACGCTCCATCTGTATCGCCACCGCTGAATAGATGACAGATATATAATAAGTGGCAGCGGAATCATAAGGCAGAATATAAAACTCAGCAGTCCGTTCACATGATATACTCCAATAACAAACGGAAAGAGGCTGGAATCTGTAATTATCCAGGCTGCTATGCTGAAGATTCCTAATGCCCCATATGTCATATCAATTCTATGTCTGTATAGTAGTCTTAATACTAAGCTTACTATAAATGATACAAAAGAGAAAATCAGTACAATAAAGGCAAGAACAAATAAAGGTCCAACTGCTTTAAACAAATAGCAGATTGCTCCCGAACGAGTACTTATAAAAACCTCTGGGATTCCTCTGTCAATGTCCTGAGTAGACCTTCTATCTATTGTAATCTCTGCACCTGAATCCTCCTCATTAAGAGGTACAGACATCAGAAACCTTTTTAATGCTCCACCAGGTGTATTTATATCTCTTTTCTCAATAAAATCCTTCCTTAACTCGCCGTTTATATAAACGTAAACATCTTTCCGAGTCTCAAAAAACAGGTATTCATTTGCCTGTAAATTCTGAGGAAGCGTCGAGCTAATCAGCTGAGCACCATCCTCACCATAATCAGTCTTCCAGTTCTCAACAAACTGAACCTCGTCAGTGCCAATCTTGTCACCTCTATTAATCAACCCATAAAAAATAAAAACAAAGGCGTTAAAAATCAGCATAATACACATAAGTAGCTTTATTGTAAAAATGCTAATCTCTAAAAACCCTTGTTTTTTAGTATCATTCATGTAAAAACCGTCCTAAATAAGTATTTTATGATTTGCCTAAGCCAAATCGTGTAATAGTATATCATATTCCGGTTTTTCTTTATACAATATTTTTCTTCACGTATGCCTTATCGTTACTATTCACGGTTAACTCAGAATACACTCTTGATTCCACACACGTCATGCAGATTTACTCCCGCAAGCTTATAAAATCTGCAGACGGTGTTCTACTGCCTCCTTACGGAGGCAATAAATCGTGTATAGTAACGCCTTATCAAATTCTCATTTTGATTTAAGCATCTCAAACACCACTTCCAGATCTGCCGGAAGCCAGTCTACAGTAGTTGGAATTTTATCATTTAGCTCAACCCACTTTGCTGCTTCATGCTCTAATAAAGTAAGTTCTCCATTTAATATAGTGCACCAGTAAACATACATTTTAATATGGAAATTAGGATAATCTGTATCTACTGTTATGATATGCTCGCCAACCTCAATATCAGTATCCAGTTCTTCTTTGATTTCCCTGGCAAGTGCTGCTTCAGGTGATTCATCTGCTTCTATCTTCCCTCCGGGAAATTCCCACTTATCTTTGAATTCACCATACCCGCGTTGAGTCGCAAATATCTTATTACCATGTTTAATTACCGCTGCAACAACCCGAATAGCCTTACTTGCTTTTTTCTCTTCATCGAGCCAGATATATTTTCCTTCTTCGATGCCCTGCTCAGCTATCCATTTTTCAGTTACTTCAACACTATTTCCATCTTCCAGTTTTAGAACAGCATGAGGTCCGTCCTGATGTTCTTCGCAGCCAAAATCTGCTTCAACTATATCAGTAATCTTATAAAGTCCCATTCCTTTGGTCTCCTTTATCCTTCATATATATAAAATATATCATAAAAGGAAGTTTTTGAATAGAAAAGGACTTAAGCTACTGAACTGCTTTATTGTAAAAATCCAAAAACTGTGTAAACAATTCTGCATCCAGACGGTTGCTCCACCTTGCATGATCAAGATTTTTATTAATATATTCGGCTTTGTCTTCTTTGAACCTGTCTTTATTCTCCTCTGCATTATAATCATAGTCAAGCGTTTCAAGCCATTTATCAAACTGTGCATCAAATTCATCCACATAAGTATCATTCTGATCATTAAATATGCTATTGTGGCCTCTATCCTCAAATCTTAAAAATGTAAATCTGGCGTCGTCTTTATATTTTTCATAGTATTTATCGCATCCATATTCGATGCCGATCACTGTATCATCGGCACTGTGCACAATCATTACTGCCGCATCAGTTGCATCGAATCCGTCCATTGCGGTATTACTTGCATACTTACCGTATTTTATCTTTTCATGAATTCTGATAAATGGTGTCATCGCATATATAAGATCACCTGCAGATGACTTGCCTCCAGATTCAAACATATCTGACGATCTGTTAAAGCCTGAGCATTCAATAACTGCCTTTACTTCAGGATGATATGTTAATACAGCGCTAACCGAATAGCCACCCCAGCTATGTCCAAAAAGGACTATAGGAAGCTTCGGAATATCATTATTTGCTTCAACAAAGGAGATTGCATAGTCAAGATCTACCACTCCCTGGGGAACACCGCCTATTCCTTCGCCTTCACTCTTGTCAGTTCCAGTTGCGTCATAGGCAAATACATAGTATCCATTTTGAGCAAAATAGTTGGCGCAGTCCATGTAGGAATTGTGGCCGCCACCACCAAATCCATGTGCAATAACAACTATTCCATGCTGATTACCTCCAATACTATACAGATATCCAGCCAGTTTCTGTCCTTTATCAGATGTAAAGGTGTATTCGGTACACTCCAATCCATCAAAATCTTCTAATCGAAGCATTAATGGTTTATAACTGTCTCCACGTATATTAATATTTTCATCATACAGTTTTACACATAGTATCCACCACCCAGCAAATAAAAGTGCGAGAATACTTAAAACAATTATAAATATTTTTTTCTTTTTTGAATGTTTCTTTTTTATTTTAGCCTTTGAATCTTCAATATTTTCCATGCTTCGTCTCCCTAATAAATTTCTAACAATGAGTGATAAAATATATATATCACACAAGATATTAAAAAGTTATTAAGGAAAACGAATTTGTTTTTTATCCTTTTACAGCTCCTTCTATCATACCTTCCATGATCTGCTTCTGAGCGAAGAAAAACAGAATTACTATCGGTATTATAGCGAGCAATGCACCTGAAAGAATCAGATTCCACTGCTTAACGTAGGAACCGACAAATGCCTGTACAGCTACTGGAAGTGTCTTTACCTTGCCATTCTGCCCAAGCATCATTGAAGGCATAAGGAGCAAAGCCACACTCGAAGCTTACATCATCAGGGCTTGTTACGCACCAGTTACCCTGAGTAATGAATGCATACTTGCCATCCTTGAAGCCTGCGACCTGCTGATCATATGTACCATCTACTAAAATATTTATGCATTAAACACCGTATATATCGTTGAGATACTTCCTGCTTCAATATCTTCTTCATGTGATTTATTATCAGCAACATCAGACTGAACCATTACTCACTCTCAAAAACCTTAGGTGTGTTCATTTTATATCTCTCTTGTACCAAATATGTTTCATTTCTATATTTTATAATTCTTTCGCAATACGAATCATGGCATGTACACATTAAAAGTCGAACGCGTTAGACCTTTATTGTATTAAGTAAAACAGGATTGCATTCGGTCATTTTCCGTAATGCTTCTGATAACTCTGCATGGATTTCCGGCAGCCAGACTGTCAGGCGGAATATCTCTTGTTACTACACTTCCGGCACCTATGACCGAACCGGCACCAATTGTCACACCACCGCATATGGTTACATTTCCCGCAAGCCATACATTATCACCTATTGTTATAGGCTTACCATATTCCTTATCAGTCAGCACGCCATCTTCCCTGTGATAAGCATTTCTCTCCTGCCACCTTAATGGATGCATCGGTGTAAGAATCGACACATTCGGACCGATGAATACATCCTTTCCTATTTTCACAGGGCAGGTATCAAGTATGGTAAGATTAAAGTTTGCATAAGTGCGCTCTCCTATACTTGTAAAGCATCCATAATCAATTTGAACCGGTCCCTGTAAATATGCATCTTCTCCCAATTCTCCAATCAGTTCTTTGAGAATTTCCTGTCGTTTCTTTACCTCAGTTTCAGGTGTGGTATTGTATTTATTGGAAAGCTTATGCGCTTTTATTCTGAGTTCTAGCAGTTCAGAGTCATTTGGATCATACAACTTTCCAGATAGCATTATATCTTTTTCTTTCATTTTATTTTTCCCACTGATTTCCTAAGTATATTCCATTTCCTTTAACACCATTCGTAGTAATCATTACCAACTGAATGGTATTATGTCATGGGCATTCTTGCAATTTATTGTTCCATCAATAATATAAATCGATTTTAAAGATAAATATCTATATCTCCAAGGTCATATATATACCATCTACCGCTAATTTTGATTACTATCATTTCATCATCAAGTTCTTCATATTCATCCAGAAAATAATGTGTATATACTACCGCAGCTTCATCTATTTCATTAGCTATGTAGCCTGTTTCAGAATATATTCTATCAATTAAGTCATTATATTCTGAGTCTGTATATGTATGATAACCCATCGCTGTATATCCAAAGTCATATTTAAGTTCACTGTTTTGTTCTGTCCACATCTCACATTCAGATAAACTAAGCTTATCAAATGGTGGATAGCAGTCATATACAGTATTAGGATCATCATATAAAAATGCCTGAAAGAAGATATAGAATATATCTTCTGGATTACTAGAATATACACTTGCATCAGCAGGCATTGATTGGTCATATGATGGTGCAGCTGTAGCTTCAACAGCTGGTGATTCTATCTTTTCACCTGGACCAGAATAATCACTTTCTCTTGCCGACGAAGAACTATCGCCACTTTTTCTATTTGATGCTGAAGAATATCCAGAATCTCTTCCTGAGTTTCTTGATCTATCACCTTTATCATCTTTTTCAAATGGTTTCCAAACAAATAAGATTAGACATGTCATTACAACTAGTATAGAAACAAATACTGAAACAGCTGCTACTATTACTGCTGTATTGTTTCCCTTATTTGCTGGCTGCTGATACATATTTGGATTGTAACCTTGATTCATTACAGGCTGATTCTGCATAGGCTGTACGCCCACTGGTGCTCCAAGTGGTGCTCCGCACTTGTTACAGAACTTATTGTCATTTGGATTATCTGTGCCACATTTACCACAAAACATTGTTTTTCCTCTTTCTTTGTTTTACTTTATTCCTATGCCATTTAGTATATCACAGGTGATACCCCTATAATATAAAAAAGGCGCTATAGTTTATTACTATAACGCCTTTGTCAGATAGACCATATTATCAAAACAATATATTAGTAATATACCCTAGAGGTAGTGCGGCTTTTTTGTTGCTTATACCTCTTCATAAACGGAAGTTTTACTTCCGTTATTATTAAAAGTGATATCAATAATTTCTTTTTCATTATATTTCCTACATTCTTTATTATTTGGGTACCATCCCTAGCAGCTTCGCTGGTCTTCCCATCTCCAAAGACCAGGCGCTACGCTTACAAGGAAGGATTATAAAAACATCTGCTAAGCAGATGTTTTAGGCTAGTAATTATTCTGCGGAAATTTATTATTATTAAACCATGTACATATTTTATTATATGCATCATAACTCGAACGAATTTCAAGTAAGTTTCCATCAGACATTTCTACTCTCATTTTAACGTCCTTTTTAGCCTCTATAGAAGTTATTTTTCTTACATGTTCAGGACGAAGACCTATCACTAGCTTAAAATCAGTTGAAGGGGTAAGTGCTGCTCCAATTGCAGCAGCTCCAATATCTATTGCAGTTAAAA
>JAILEL010000233.1 GCA_024687845.1 Eubacterium sp. | reverse complement strand
TATGGTGACTGGGGAAGTAGAAAATATTTAATTGCCAGTTTGGATCAGTCCTTAAAGAGACTGGGGCTGGACTATGTTGACATTTTCTATCATCACAGGATGGATCCAAATACTCCACTTGAGGAAACAATGGGAGCTCTGGATCAGATTGTAAAGAGTGGTAAAGCCTTATATGTGGGATTATCAAATTATGACGGTGCTACACTTTCAAAGGCTACGGCTATTTTAAATGAGCTGAAGGTACCATTTATCATTAATCAGAATCGCTATAATATATTTGACAGGACGATTGAAAGAAATGGACTTAAAAGCAGAGCTAAGGAGCTTGGTAAAGGACTTATCTGTTTCTCACCTCTTGAACAGGGGCTTTTATCGGATCGTTATATAAATGGTATTCCAGATGACAGCCGTATCCGAACGGATGGACGTTTTCTTAAAGAAAGTCAGCTTAGTGAACAAAAGCTCAGTAGCATTATTGCGTTAAATGAGATAGCAAAAGAAAGAGGACAGTCTCTTGCTGAGATGGCCTTGGCATGGATTCTTAAAGATGATTCTGTAACATCAGTTCTGGTTGGAGCATCTAAGCCTCAGCAGATTCTTGATAATATCAAGGCTATCGAAAATACCAGCTTTACAGAAGAAGAGTTAAAAGAGATTGATAAAAATTCCTGTTTGTAATAGGGGGAAGATATGAAGGTTATTACAATTGATGAAAAATGGACATTCAGGAGAGGATTTCTGGATTCTCTGTCGGTAATGGAAGCAGATCCAGGAGAGGAAATCAATCTTCCACACGATGGTATGATTAGTACACCTGTGTCAGAAAATGCACCTGCAGCCGCTGATTCCGGATATTTTACAGGTGGTTTATCAAATTACACGAAGTATATAACTATTCCAATGGAATGGGAAAATGAATGTGTCGGGCTTATGTTCGATGGCGCTATGATGAATGCTTCAGTTGAAGTAAATGGAAGCAGAGTTATGTTACAGCATAATGGCTATTTTCCTTTTTACGTGGATATTACAAATTATGTGACGTTTGGTAAAGAAAACCGAATTACAATAAATGTTAATACTTCTATGCAGCCGAACTCACGCTGGTATTCCGGTTCAGGGCTTTATCGTGGAGTAAAGCTTTTGCATGGACCTCAGGTTCATATAGTTCCGGATGGTATATATTTATATACAAAAGAAGTGGCAGATGGATATGCATTTATAGAAGCCCAGATTGAAGTGGAAAATGCAACAACATATAATCGTTTAGCTGAGGTCAGCTTATATCTTTACAAGGATGGAACTGATGAGGTGGCAGCTACATCCAAAAGGGTAGTACATGTTGGCTCTGTAGGCAAAGCTGTTGCAAGACTTAGGATGAATGTCCAAAACCCAATGCTATGGGATGCGGATAATCCTAATCTTTACCGGGTTAAGGCAGTAGTTAAGAATCTGGGAGTGTATAGAACACATTTAATTAAAGAAGAGGATGCGTCTTATGATGTGGCAGAAACAGTATTCGGTATTCGAACTATATCATCCGATGCCATAAGAGGACTCCTTATAAATGGAAAAAGTGTCAAGCTTAAAGGAGGATGCCTCCATCATGATAATGGTCTGCTCGGAGCAGTTACGCTGTATGAAATAGAAGCAAGAAAGATTCAGAAGATGAAGGAAGTTGGATTTAATGCTGTTCGTACAGCTCATAATCCACCATCTGCTGCACTGATAGAAGCTTGTGACAGACTTGGAATGTATGTTTTTGATGAAGCCTTCGATGCATGGTCAATGGGGAAAAGAGGAGGCGACTACAATCAGTTCTTTGAATCAGACTGGGAGAAGGATATTACAAGATTTATAAAGAGGGACAGAGAGCATCCGTCAGTCATTCTATGGTCAATCGGAAATGAGATTCCTGAGAGAGGTGGACTTAGCAATGGATTTAAAATCGCTGATAGTATAGCTGCCAAGGTTCGGGAACTGGATCCGACACGACCTGTAAGTAATGGAGTATGTTCATTTTGGAGCGGACTCGATGATGAACTTATGAAAGACCAGATTCAGCTACAGAATTCTAACACAGGAATTGATTCAACGCTTTGGGAAGAAATGACAGAGCCATTTATAAATGGACTGGATATTGTTGGATATAACTACATGGAAGTTGTATATGAACGGGATCATGAAATGTTTCCTGACAGAGTGATTCTTGGTTCTGAGAATTTTCCAAAGGAAATAGGATGGAGATGGCCTTTTATCGAAGAAAACTCTTATGTTATTGGAGATTTTACCTGGACGGCATGGGACTATATCGGAGAAGCTGGTTTAGGAAAGGCGGTATATTATAATGATGATGATCCGAAAATGCCTCAAAGTCCGTGGGAGCTTTTGCCACAAGTGGCATCTCCATATCCGTGGAGAACTGCAAATGATGCTGATTTCGATATTACAGGATATAGACTTGCGCAAGGAGCTTATAGAAGTGTTGTCTGGGGAAATGACAAGACCTTTATTTATTCAAAGCATCCAGATACATTTGGAAAGACTGAGATAATGAGTATGTGGGGATTCCCGGATGTTCAGGAAAACTGGAATTATGCCGGATATGAAAACAAAAAGGTTGAATTAATAGTTTATTCAAGAGCTGAAGAAGTTGAGGTTTTCATAAATGGAGAAAGCATTGGAAAAAAGAAAATCTGTATGGAAAAACCTATGCCTTATAGTGCAAGCTTTGAGACTGAATATAAACCGGGCAAGGTCATTGCTGTAAGCTACAGAAATGGTAAGGAGATAAGCAGGGACATTATTGAAACTGCTGGATTACCGGCAAAAATAAGACTTATTCCTGAAAAACAGTCTATGAAAGCAAATGGACATGATTTGATATTTGTAAATATTGAAATACTTGATGAAAATGACATCAGAGTTCCAGATGCAAAGATAGAATTAAATGCCCAGGTAAATGGAACTGCAGAGCTTGCCGGATTTGGTTCGGGCAATCCGATTACAGAAGAGGATTATACAGATACTGAAGCTGCAACCTATAAAGGAAGAGCGATGGCAATACTTCGTTCAGGATATGAAAAAGGAGAGGTTGAACTGACTATATCTGCAGCTGATGGCCTTTCTAATAAGGTAAAATTAACTGTAGAATAATAACTTTGGAGTAAAACTTAAGGGGGGTGTGCGAATGATTTTATATTCTCCAATAACCAGAAATGACATGATTCACTGCATGCTTTGTTACGATGCGCCCTGCAGCGCGGCTTGTCCACGTATGGATACTGGAAAGACTTTAAGAAGTATCTGGTTTGATACGACTGATATTGCTGCTCTCAGACTGCCTGAAACAAATCCGTGTATGAATTGTGATGCACCGTGTGAAAAAGCATGTGTGAATCAGGGAAAAGTACAGATTAAGGATGTGATGTCAAAACTTTTTGATGATGTCAGAAAAGAAACAGAGATAGACATTCCAAATGACGAAAACAGGTTAAAAACGGATCTCTGTGGTATTCCTTTGGAAAATCCATTTCTACTGTCATCTTCAGTTGTAGCATCCACATATGATATGTGCGCACGGGCATTTGAAGCGGGATGGGCAGGAGCATGTTTTAAGACGATTTGTTCTTTTGATATACATGAAGCGTCTCCAAGATTTTCTGCAATTAAAGGTGATAATGGAACTATAGTTGGTTTTAAGAATATTGAGCAGCTTTCAGACCACAGTGTAGCCGAAAATATGGAAATATTCCGTGAGTTGAAGAAGAATTATCCGACTAAATTCATTCTTGCATCAATAATGGGTCAAGACGAAGCAGAATGGGAAGACCTGGCAAGAAAGAGCGGGGAGAATGGAGCGGATGCTATAGAGCTTAACTTTTCGTGTCCAAATATGCAGGAGGATGGACTGGGGTCAGATATAGGTCAGATTCCTGAACTGGTGGAACGATATGTCAGAGCGGCAAAGAGGGGGACGAAGCTTCCTGTTCTGGCTAAGCTTACTCCGAATGTTGCCAATATGAGTCCTGCTGCAGAGGCAGCCGTTCGAGGTGGGGCTGATGGTATTGCCGCAATCAATACTATCAAGAGTGTTATTGGAGTAAATCCATATACATTTGTTTCTGCTCCGGCGGTAAAAGGTCAGTCAGCCATAGGTGGTTACAGTGGAAATGCAGTAAAGCCTATCGCTCTCAGATTTATTTCTGAACTTGGTAATAATCCTGAACTTAGAGGAAAGCATCTAAGCGGAATGGGTGGTGTTGAGACCTGGAGAGATGCATTGGAATTTATTCTGATGGGAGCGGGATCGATTCAGGTTACAACAGCAGTAATGCAGTATGGTTATCGTATAATCGATGATCTTAAGGATGGTCTGAATTATTATCTAGCCCAAATGGGATTAGATTCTGTAAAAGATATAGTAGGATCAGGTTTAAATTCGATAAGTGATACTACTGATATTCTTGAAAGGGATTCAATCCAGTTTCCAAAGTTTGATTTAAGTAAATGTATCGGATGTGGAAGGTGTGTAATATCCTGCAATGATGGAGGTCATCAGGCTATCAGATTTGAAGACAGAAAACCGAAGCTCGATGGAAAAAAATGCGTTGGTTGTCATCTGTGTCTGTTAGTATGTCCGCAAAGTGCCATTACACCAGCGAGAAAACGCATAAAAAGGTAAAAAAATAATTTACTAAATTAATAAAGAAAATAAAGGATAGTTTTTGATTCATATTTGGATGAACTGAAAACTATCTTTTTTTCTTTATAACTGTTTAGTGGGTATTTCGAAATTTATATAAAAATTTTGACATTTTTTTTAATTTTATCGATAAACAATCAAGTGTGAAGGAATTGTGTACAAAGTATAAAAATGCATAATTAAAAAAGCTAAAAATATCAAAAAAATATACAAAATGTAAAAAAACTGTTGACAACAGGGCATCCGTGCTATATAGTTTTTTTAGGTTTATCGATTTACCATTTTATGACTGGTAAGGAGAAGAGATGGTAACTCTAAAAGAAATTGCAGAAAGATGCGAAGTTTCACCTACTACAGTTTCCAATGTAATAAACGGAAAAGCAAAGACCAGTGAAGAGACAAGACAGAAAATATTACAGGTGATAGATGAGACCGGATATAAACCCAATGTTATTGCAAAAGGGCTCAGACTTAAAAGTTCAAAAACGATTGCAATAATAGCTGAGGATCTGGCTCAGTTTACTTCACCTCCTATCATTGAAAGTATAATGGAAACTTGCGAGAAGAAGGGCTACAGAGTAGTGGTTCATAATCTCAGGCTTTATGACAGATGGCAGGACAAATGGTATAACAGACATAGTGATTACAATTCTGTTATTAACCCCGTAATTAACGACATCCTTTCTACTCAGACTGATGGCGTTATATATGTTGCAGGTCATGCAAGAATAATCAAAACCTTCAATGATGATTTCGAGCTTCCACTGGTCATGTGTTATGCCCATTCGGAATCACCTGATATCCCGTCAGTTGTGATTGATGATGAGAAGAGTGCCTATGATATGGTATCTTTCTTAATAAAGAATGGTCATAGAAGAATAGGATTCGTTGGTGGAAGAATTGATAATCTTCACACCACAAAGCGTCTGATGGGATATCAGAAAGCTTTGTTTGAAAATGGAATTCTGTTTGACCCTAATCTTGTTTATTATGGTGACTGGTCAAGAAGTGCTGGCTATGAAGGAACAAAGACTTTAATAAAACAAGACATTACGGCACTTTTTGGATTGTCGGACCGGATGACCGGTGGCATATATGATTATCTTTGCGAAAATGAAATTATTATTGGTAAAGATATTTCTGTTGCCAGCTTTGACAATGAAAATATTTCAGATTATTTCAGGCCACGTCTTACAACTATGGAACTTCCACTTAGAGAAATCGGTAGAAAAACCTCTGAGATATTATTAAACAAACTCGAGAATATGAATTCTGATGAATCTGAGGCAAGTTCAGACAGTATGCTTGAAACTGCTATAGAGAAAACCTCTGATAAAGCCGAGTTACATAAAATTGTGGAAGTAATCAATGTTCCTTGCAGAATGATAGTCAGGGATTCAATTGCTCGTTTGTAAAGTTGTTACAATAATATTATTTATATTTAAGGAGGCAAAAGGGTGTCTAAGAAGAAAAAAATAAAGTCATTTCAACTTTTCTTGATGGTCCTGCCATTTATCATTCTTGTACTCATATTCAGCTACTATCCTTTGTATGGATGGAGATATGCTTTTTATGATTACAAACCACCTAAGAATCTTGCAGACTGTAACTTCGTTGGTTTTAAATGGTTCGCTTCTCTTGTAAGCAGCAAGACCAAATTGAATCAGATAGGTCAGGTTCTGAAGAATACCTTCGCAATGAGTGGTATTACAATAGGAACAAGCTGGCTGCCAATGTTATTTGCAGTATTTCTTAATGAGATTAGAAACAGCAAATTCCGTAAGGTTATCCAGACTATGACAACACTTCCTAACTTTGTCAGCTGGGTTATGGTTTATTCTATTGCATTTTCACTGTTTAACAGTACAGGTATGATGAATTCACTCCTGATGAAGATGCATCTTATTCAGGAACCTATTCTGTTTCTTCAGCAGTCAAACCATGTATGGTTTACACAGTGGCTGTGGCTTACATGGAAGAATCTTGGTTGGGCAGCGATCATGTATGTTGCTGCTATATCAAATATAGATAATGAAATGATTGAAGCTGCCATGGTTGATGGTGCTTCAAGAATGCAGATAATCAAGCACATTACTATTCCAAGTCTTCTTCCTACTTATTTCGTTCTTCTGGTTATCAATGTTGCTAACTTCCTGAATAACGGAATGGAGCAGTACTATGTATTCCAGAATGCATTTAATAAACAGTATATTCAGGTTCTTGACCTTTATGTTTATAACATGGCAATGGGTAGCGGAGGATATTCTGTATCAGTTGCTATCAGTATGCTTAAGTCTCTTATCAGTGTAGTTCTGCTTGTGACTGTCAATGGTATTTCCAAGGGCGTCAGAGGCGAAAGCGTATTATAAAAAGGGAGGAGACTATGAGTAAGAATAAGAAAATGACCGGTACAAAGGTCAAAGTTGGTATAGGTGATAAAACACTTGAAATTATCTGTATTATAATCTTTACAATAGCTGCGTTCCTTTGCATGTATCCTTTTTATTACGTAATAATTAACAGTATCAGTGCAAATGATGTCAGTGCAAGAGGTGATGTTCTCTTCTGGCCGAAACAGATTCATTTCCACAACTATACATCGGCATTCAAAATTGAAGGACTTCTTAGAGCGTTTATTATATCTGTTCTGAGAACTGTTATCGGTACTGCTTTTACTGTTATGGCTTCAGGATTTCTGGGATTTATGTTTACACAGGAAAGAATGTGGCTTAGAAAAGTTTGGTACAGACTTATAGTTGCAACTATGTACTTTAATGCAGGTATCATTCCTTGGTATCTGGTTATGTACAACATGCATCTTACAAATAATTTCTGGGCATATATACTTCCAGGAATTGTATCACCATTCATGTTAGTACTTACAAAGACATTCGTTGAGAGCGTTCCAAGGGAAATGCTTGAGGCTGCAGAAATCGATGGTGCAGGAACCATGAAGATATTTATGAGTGTGGTACTTCCTGTCATAAAGCCTATTTTGGCTACAGTTGCAATCTTTACTGCAGTAAATCAGTGGAATGCTTTCCAGGATACACTTCTTCTTATGACAGATGCTAAGCTGTATCCACTTCAGTTCGTACTTTATCAGTATCTGAATCAGGCAAGTTCACTTGCTTCTCTGGCTCAGAGTACAACAAGTACACAGTCTCTTGCAGCTGCAGCTGCAACATCACAGACTACAACAAGTGTACGTATGACAATCACGGTATTAGTTGTTTTACCTATCATGCTTGTATATCCTATCTTCCAGAAGTATTTTGAAAAGGGTATCATGATCGGTGCTGTAAAGGGTTAATCATATCAAAAAGGTAACTGGGAGGGAAGTTACCAGGGGTGATATATTAACATATATAATGTAGTAACCAATATAAGTGTTTACCCGGCTTGCCGGGGAGGTATTTATAAAAAAGGAGGACAAAAAATGAAGTTTAAGAAATTCGCTTCAGTCGCTCTTTCTGTAGCAATGGCTGCAACACTTCTTAGTGGTTGTGGTGGTGGTTCATCAGACAGTGGCGACAGTGGAGCAACAGAGGCAAAGACTGAAGCAGCTGATAGTGGAAGCTCAGATACAAGTTCTGATTCCGGCAGCGATTCAGCAAGCAGTGGGGAAGTAAGTCATGATGATACATACACTGTAGATTTTTACAATGTAGCAGCTAACTTCCAGGGTATTCAGCCAGGTTGGTATGGAAAGATCGTTAAAGACAAGTTCAATATGGATCTGAATATCATTTCTCCACAGGTTTCCGGTGATGGTGATGCTCTTTATCAGACACGTTGTGCATCAGGTAACCTTGGTGATCTCATTATCCTGGATAATGGCCCTGCATCAGAGTGCGTAGAGTCTGGACTCATCTATGATCTTACAGATATCATTGGTAATTATCCAAATCTTATGAAGTTTGAATCTCAGATTAAAGAGTTCAACTCACAGATTGGTGATGGATCTAAGATCTATTGTATCCCTCTTGAAATGAATAACAATGGACCTACAGATTACAAGCAGCTTCACGTTTACACTTATCCTCGTATGGGATGGGATATGTATAATGAGGCTGGTGCTCCAGAGCTTAAGAATACTGATGATCTTCTTAACTGTCTTAAGACTATTCAGGATGCACATCCAACAAATGACAAAGGTGATCCTGCTTATGCTATCAGTCTTTGGAAGGATTGGGACAGCCAGTTCAGTGAGAATGTTGCCCAGGTAACGAAGTGGTATGGACAGGAAGTTAACGGTTCTGTTCTTATCGGAACTGATAACTCAATTAAGCCTCTTACAGATAAGGACGGCGCATACTATAAGATGCTTAAGTTCTTCTATCAGGCAAATCAGATGGGACTTGTTGATCCTGACTCAGCAACACAGGATTGGAACGAAATCGTTGCTAAGATGCAGGACAAGAGAATCTATCTCTATTGGTATAGCTGGCAGTATGGTTTCTGGAACAGCCCAGCTAGAGGTGAAGAGGGTGTTAACTATGTAGAGATTCCAGTAGCTGACACAAATCTTTATCAGCCATCTGATACATACTATGGTGACGGACGTGTTCTCTGCGTTGGTTCACAGGTTAGTGAAGAGAATTTACTTAGACTTATGGAGTTCCTTGATTGGTATGCATCACCTGAAGGCGTTCAGATTCAGCATGCAGGTACAGAGGGACTTACATATACAGTTGGTGATGATGGAAAGTACGTTCCTACACAGGAAGGTCTTGACAGATTCTCAGCAGAGGTTACAGTTCCTGATGACATGGGCGGTGGAAACTGGAATGATGGTAACAACATGATCAACCAGTGGATCGTAGCTTCTTGCGATATCAACCCTGATACAGGCGAACCTTATAGTGATCAGATGTGGTCATCAACAATCGAAATGAACCAGACAAAGACAACTAAGGAATGGACAGAGAAGTTTGGTGCAGCAGACGATGTTGAGTATCTTCAGAAAAATAACATGATGACAATCGTTCCAAGTATCAACATGAGTCTTGCAGTTGATACAACAGATATCAGCCTTATCCGTGAGCAGTGTGGAAACACAATCAAGGATGCATCTTGGAGAATGTTCTTCGCAGCAGACGATGCTTCATTCGATGCTGAGTGGGATGCAATGGTTGATGAAATTAACGGACTTGGTTGGGAAGATCTTGTAGCATTTGATACAGAGAAATATCAGCCAATGATCGAAGCAAGAAAAGCAGCTCAGTAAAATAATGAGTCAAAAATAGTTAAAAAGATAAACCGAAGAGTGGCAAGAAGGTATATCCTTCTTGCCACTTCTTTTTGTATAAGTTAACCGTGAATAGTAACAAAGAGGCTGAAAGCAGTCATTATATGCTTTAACAATACTTAGTTTTGTGTTACAATAATTATTTAGTTTTGATAACGGAAGGAAAATGATTTGAAAAAACTTTTTTATGTGGTTCTATTCATAAAATAAGGTATGTGGAGTCGAATGATATGTTGAGTTATTGTTTGAAATGCTTGTATTCATTAAATTTTACCTCCTATTTACTATACATAACATTTATTAATCTTTTGATTCACAAATAAATAATTATTTCAGTGTATAATATACCCAAATTATATGTATCTATTTTTAAGGAGCAAATTTATGCCATTTAAAGCTATGAGAGATTATAATAAAACAATACCTGTATATGCAGATAAATGTGGTTTTAGCGATAAAGGTAAAAACTTCTATTGCCCTACAGAGAACTGCAAAGCGCTAATGCATATTGTTCATGCCGGAGATCCCGAAAACGCTTTTTTTAGAAGAAATTCAAGCTCCAAACCTCATATTAGTGTTAATTGTGTTAGGTATAACATGTCCTATCCTGCTCATAAATATGAAGAACATATGTATAATAAAGAAAATATGTTTTCATATATTTTAGGAACTCCCGGAAAATCCAAATATACTGGAACCACGGGAACAAAACAAATAAGTACAGCTCCTCGAAGTGCAGCAAAAACTCTCCGCACAATGTATGAAATATTGTGCGACCGTGGCATTGATGGAATATATAACAAAGTTCCTCTTAAAGATATATTTGCTGTATGCGAAAACTATGACTATTATAAAAATAATCTTATAGGTCCACATATCGTTGAAGTAAGTTATTATTTTAAACCATATAATGAAAATTACATTGTTTTTAATTATCCATATAATTACAAACAAGAACATATTTTAGTAAAAATGAATATGCCAAATTTGACAAAAGCAATAGATGTATATAAAAAATTAAAAACCAAACAACATACAGACTTAATACTAATATGCGGAAATTGGACACCTTGTAACATATCGTTTGAAACAAAATCAATTAATAAAGAAACAAATGAAACCATGATTAATGAGCATATTATTTCTTATGAATGTAATTATATTTCTGGCAGACAGATATATCTACTGTCTTGAACAAGTGTTCCTATATACAAAAATATTG
>JAILEL010000218.1 GCA_024687845.1 Eubacterium sp. | reverse complement strand
TCTTTTCAAAGTCACATACATTTTCAGAATCATCTATTTGTTCTTCGGTAGTTGTTTCTGAAGTCTCTGATTCCGAAGTTGTTTCAGCTTCTGTTGACGGAGCCACGTTACTGTCACCGGTAGCATAGTCAATCTCTATTCCGGGCTGAACATTGTAACAGAATACATTGAAGCAGATTCCTTTACCATCATCCTCTACAGACCAGGCTTCCATCTGAACACCAGTTGCCAGAAGATTTTCCCCTTCAAACACAGGTGTTACCCTGTACAGAACATGATTTTCTGTACTACGAACATAATCTAAAACTTTTAATTCAAATATCTGCATAGTATCCTGATTCAGATACCTTGTTCCTGTGATCAGATTCTTCTCATTATCATTTTCACCGGCGAGGCTAAATGCAATAAGGTGGGACCTGTTGTATAGATAATTATCCGCTATCACCTCTGGATACTTAATTGTATGCCATCCTGTAGGTTTAATATCACCTATCTCACCTCGTTCCTCCGTCGGCATAATTTCCTTACAGATATTTGCAAATGCAACACCACACCTGCCAAGGCTGTCAAGTTCACTATATTTCTCAAAATCCTCAGTATTTTTCTTTTCCGAATCTGAAAAGAAAGGAATATTATTATTCAGATCTATAAAAGCTTTTCCATCATACTCAGGTATATTATCATAATCCAGACCTTCTGAATCTGTATCAGATGCCTTTGAAATCTTATCATCAGTTTTTTCTTCTGAAGTAGTATTTTTTTCAACAGTTGTTTTTTCAGCAGTACCTTCAACAGTGGATTCTTCAGTACTGGTTTTGGTCTTTTCTTTAGCAGTTGAAATTTCGGTTTCTGTCACAGCTTCTGTCGAAGTATCTTCAGCAGTGTCTGTAACCGGTTGATTATCCGCTTGATCCGATGATTCATATTCAGTTGGAATATCTCTCTTATCAGAAGAAACATCAGAAAAAGAGCAGCCTGATAAAGCAACTGTTAAGGCTGCTATTATAAATATCAATATGAACTTTTTCCTATTCATTTTCTTCATGTTTTAAGTATAACATAATCATTCAAAAAAGAATATATAACGAAATCATTTGGGGAAAGAGTAAATCAAATAATTGATATATTCACACCATAAAAGATATGATAAAATAGCACTAATTTTACATAGTTTATTTATCGGTTATATTAGTGAGGTACTGCATATGAAGCTATATACTGAATGCTTTTGGGAGGACTGGCATAGAATCGTTGATATATATACAGAAAGGGTAACCGCAATTCCCGAATATATAAATGATTCTGAAACCTACAAAATAGTAATTCTTGAAAAGGGAATTCTGCAGATTAAAAATAAAGATGAGCAGTGTGAGATTAAGGCACCTTCCATGCTCCTCCTTTCTCAAAATGATATATTCGATATTAAAATCATGCAGGCAATAAAAGCATATGTCATATTCTTTAAACCATCTGTAATTCGTGATGAATTCTCTTTTGATAGAATAGCCTCCAAAGAATTTGATAACATGATGGGGCAGGTTATTTTTCAGGATTATATGCTCATCCAGCCTTTTACTGATTTTCACAGCCTTGAAGATCATGGTATATCACTTCCTTTAAATGGTCTTAATCATATCAAAGAATTGTTCACTTCTCTGGAGGTTGAACTGAAGAGTCAGCGCGATGGCTTCTGGCCATGTCGCAGCAGATCTTACCTGATAGAACTGCTTTACTATATATTATACTCATTTATTGCTGCTGGGCCTGAAACATCTAATGATAATGAAATGTCAGAACAAGCCGAGTTTTCTAGAATAGTTGAATATCTGAATGAGCATATAGAAGAACATATCACGCTAGATACTCTGACGAAAGAATTCACAATAAACCGCAATAAATTAAATGAGCTTTTTATGAACCAGGCTTCTATGACATGCTTAAATTATCTGTTGAATCTTCGAATAGATCTGGCCAAGATACTTCTTACCAAGACAGAAATACCTATAAATGAGATAAGCAGCCGCGTTGGATATCCAGATTCTAATTACTTCACAAAAGTATTTAATAAGCAAGTTGGGATGACCCCTTCTACGTATAGAAAAATCTGCACAGAATAAAACTGTGCAGATTTTTCTATTTTTAATGTGAATCTTTCTATTTTCTGCATCATAAATATATTAAACTAATTGACATCTTACAAATCTATGAATTTCCGAGGTGAATCTATATGAGAAAAAGAATAAATAAAAAATGTTTTATATCCCTCTGCTTAACCCTTGGCTTGCTGCTGACAGGATGTTCTGGAAACGAAGCCAAAGAGACCGATATTTCCAATGCTGCTTCAGTTCCAGCCCCTGATTTGACTGAAACTTCAAATGAAGTCTCCACTGAAGCTGAAGTCTCAGTTATTAACGAGCTGCCTGGAGAAGCTTCTGATGAAGATGTGTTAAGCCAGATCAGTTCTTCTGATATTCAGGACATTGCCATCAATTCACATAGTCCAGAAGGTCTGACTAGTTGTGAATATGGTGACCAGTATATTACTCGAGATACCGTAAATGTCACCTATAGTGCTGGTAATATGACCGGTCTTCTGCCTCAGACAGTATCAAAGGATTATGAATTCTATCTGAATAAAGATACTTCTAAATGGGAAATGCTGTCTGAAACAATTACCGCCTGTGAGGTTGATAACTCTGCTCTTCCAAGCTCAATCTGGAAATGTGAATCAATCGATCCGGACTCAGCTAAGCTTTTATTTGGTGATGAAATTCAGTCAGATGAAAAAGGAACAATATATTTCCATTTTCTTAAAAGAACAGGTCTTTTTTCCTTTAACCTAAGTAATGAAAAAAACACCCCAACCGAAAGGTTCTTCACTACAGTTGGTACAAATGGAAAGATGAACTGGGTTAGTGATAATAATATTATAGAAAAAAGCTTCAGCATAACTGATGGATCTATAACTGATTCTGGGGAAGTAACCTTTGGAATCACCTCTGATAACAACACTCTTAGCATGAAGTTCGGTACTGAAGTAGTAAAAATTACAGAGCATGAATATGATGAAGCTCTTGGCTTAGAAGTTGATGAAAACAAAGTTTATGTAGATGCACTTCCAACATTCACAGTATCTTCTACGAGTATAGAAAGCGGAATGTGGAAGGATGCTGTAGGATTAAAGACTGAAAATCTATCACCAGAGCTTACATGGGATGCTGTCGATGGAGCTACAAAATATGCAGTTCTCATGATAGATGAGACAACCGCCGGCAAATGGTTACACTGGTATACCTTAGTAGACAAAACTCATCTGGATGAAGGCGAGTATACAGATCTGGATTCAGGTTATGCCGGTCCTTATCCTCCTGATACTCATCAATATAATGTTTATATAGTAGCCCTGAAGGATAAACCTGCTGAATTCTCTCATAAAGTAGATACTACAGGCGAAGATTTTTCAGGAAGACTTAATTATCTGAATATAGCATCCGATGGAAGTGCCGGAAATGTATTAGCTTATGGAGTAGTCGAAGCCGAATATACACCATTGGAAGACTATTACGGATCTCGTTAGCAAAGATATAACACAAGCATTACAATAATTACCATCAAA